>JALZUY010000227.1 GCA_023301395.1 Nonlabens sp. | reverse complement strand
GCAACCATTAAGAATACTTTTTTAAGTTTCTTAATCATGTCCATTTCTTCACTTAATGGTTCAGAGAAATCTGGCGTATCAAAAGAAGGAATTGAAGTCAATTCATTTCCAACCGCCATTGCTGGTTCTAGAAGGTTTACATGACCTTTCATTGCTTTCTTAACAAGCATTCCTACCGTTAGCATACGGTTAATTTCGTTGGTACCTTCATAGATACGTGAGATACGAGCATCTCTCCATGCTGCTTCCATAGGCGCATCTGCACTGAAGCCCATACCACCATAAATTTGAATTCCTTCATCACTACAAGATTGCATATCTTCAGATACAGCAACTTTAAGAATAGAACATTCTATTGCAAATTCTTCAACACCTTTCAGTTCTGCTTCTGCAAAATTAGCTCCTTCTTCTTGACGTATATGGATTCTATTTTCTATATCCTTTGCTGCACGATAAGAAGCACTTTCACCTACATAAGCGTTAGTTGCCATTTCAGCAAGTTTCTTTCTTATGGCACCAAATTTTGCAATAGGCGTTTTAAACTGTTCACGCTCATTTGCATATTGAGTTGCCAGAGTAATTACACGACGTTGCGCATCAAGACAAGCAGCTGCAAGTTTGATACGACCTACGTTCAATGCATTCATAGCAATTTTAAAACCTTCACCACGACCAGCAAGCATGTTCTCTACAGGAACCATACAGTCATTAAAGAATACCTGACGAGTAGAAGAGGAGTGAATTCCAAGCTTATGTTCTTCTTCACCCATGGTAATACCATTACTAGGGTCGTTATCTACGATAAAACCAGTAATGTTTTTATCATCACCAAGACGAGCAAATACTACAAATACTTTACAAAAGCCAGCATTTGAAATCCACATTTTCTGACCGTTGATTTTATAGTGCTTACCGTCTTCAGTAAGTTCTGCTTTTGTTTTACCAGAGTTAGCATCAGATCCTGCACCTGGCTCAGTTAAACAATATGCTCCAAACCATTCACCGGTAGCAAGTTTAGGAACATATTTTTTCTTTTGTTCTTCAGTACCATATAAAGTAATAGGCATTGTACCAATTCCAGTATGTGCACCAAAAGCAGTTGCAATAGATCCAGTTGCACCAGATATGTAATCACATACTAGCATAGTAGAGACAAATCCCATTCCTAGACCATCATACTCCTCAGGAACAGCAACTCCTAAGAATCCCATTTCTCCTGCTTTGCGCATTACTTCTTCAGTAAGTGCGTAGTCTTTCTTTTCAAAACGATCTTTGTTGGGAACGATTTCTTTGTCTACAAACTCCTGTACACTTTCACGCATCATCTTTTGCTCATCAGAAAAGTCTTCTGGAGTAAAAACGTCATTTGGGCTTGTTTCTGTAACGATGAATTGTCCACCGCGTATCAATTCTACTTTATTTTCTGTTGACATAATATCTATTGTTATCTCGCTTTCGCGAAAGCGTGATTTTTAATTTAAAAACTCAAATATACCGGCAGCTCCTTGTCCAGTTCCTACACACATAGTTACCATACAGTGTTTCCCTTGATGACCTCTTTTGCGCATCTCGTCAAAGATTTGTACTGATAATTTAGCGCCTGAACATCCTAGTGGATGACCTAATGCGATAGCTCCACCATTCACGTTTACGATATCTTTATTCAAACCTAATTCTCTAACTACAGCAACTGATTGACTAGCAAAAGCTTCATTTAACTCGATAAGAGCCATATCCTCTTTTTTAAGGCCAGCTTGTTTAAGGGCTTTAGGAATAGCAACTATAGGAGCAATTCCCATAACTCTAGGTTCTACGGCTGCAACAGCAAAACTCACCAATTTTGCAATAGGTTTAATACCTAATTCATTTACCATTTCTTCACTCATTACAAGTGTAAAAGCAGCACCATCACTGGTTTGTGAAGAATTACCAGCAGTAACACTACCACCAGCTGCAAAAACAGGACGTAATCTTGCAAGTGCCTCTACATTTGTTCCTTTTCTAGGTCCTTCGTCTTTAGTTACGGTATAAGTTCTAGTCTTTTTCTTTCCATTCTCGTCTAAATAGGTTTCTTCTACATCGATTGGAACGATTTGATCCTGGAAACGATCTTCTGCCTGAGCTTTTAATGCTTTCATTTGAGATTCATAAGCAAACTGATCTTGCTCTTCTCTGGAAACATTATAATCATTAGCTACTTCTTCAGCAGTAAGTCCCATTCCCCAATAATAATCTTCGTGACCTTGTTTAGCCAGACTATATGCAGGAGCAGGCTTGTAACCACCCATAGGTACATAACTCATACTTTCTACACCACCAGCTACGATACACTCAGCCATTCCAGATTGCACTCTTGCAACAGCTGCACCGATTGCATCAAGCCCAGAAGCACACCATCTATTAATAGTAATACCAGGAATATCTACTCTTTCTAATGCTAAAAGTGATATCTGACGTGCCATGTTAAGTCCTTGCTCAGCCTCTGGCATTGCATTACCTATAATCATATCATCAATACGACCCTTATCAAATTCAGGAAGATCTTTTAACATTCCTTGAATAGTTTCTGCTGCTAGTTCGTCTGGTCTTTTAAATCTAAAAACACCTCGACCTGATTTTCCTACTGCCGTTCTTTTTGCGGCAACTATATATGCGGTTTTGTTCATACTAATATTAATTTATGAATCGACGACTGACTTATTTTTCTATCGAAAAATTTATGACGACCGACGACCGACTTTTAAGTTAAGCTATTCGTGAATCTTATAATCTGATTTTGAATATGCTGTATTTTGTTTTCTAAATGTTTAAATGTCTCTTCTGATATATAACCTACTTCAAAGGCAATTATTAATTGAGTTTCCCATTCGAACGCAGACCCTAATGAGGTTTCTAAATATTGTTTAAAATGCTTATCAGAAGACCGAGAAGTTCCTTCAGCTATGTTAGAAGGAATTGATACGGCACATCGTTGAATCTGGCTTGTTAAACCAAATCGTTCTTCTTTAGGAAATAATCTAGTCATGGAATAAGTCTCTTTAGTGATTGTTATTCCATCTTTCCAGATATTTAATTTTCTAAAATTGTGCTTCATCATTTTTGTCAATCGTCTGTCTTCAATAAGTCTGTCGTCAAGAAATTAAGCGGTAGCTTAATTTCTAAGTGGTTTCCCTTTTTGAATCATATGCTGCAATCGTTCTAAGGTCTTACGTTCCCCTGTAAGACTTAAGAATGCTTCACGTTCTAGATCTAATAAATATTGTTCTGACACTAGAGTAGGAGCACTTAGATCTCCACCAGCCATAACGTATGCTAGCTTATTAGCAATTTTTAAATCATGCTCACTGATGTACTTTCCAGATTTCATAGCGTCTGTTCCTACTAGAAACATTCCCAATGCTTGTTGTCCTAATACTTTTATATCTTTGCGCATTGCAGGCTGCGTATAACCTTTGTCTGCTAACAATTTTGCTTGTGCTTTTGCAAAAGCAATACGTCTATTATCATTTACGACTACATGATCTACACCTTTTCTAAGAATTCCTAGATCAAATGCTTCATAAGCACTTGTTGCAACTTTAGCAGTCCCTATGGTTAAGAAATATTCTCGAAGTCTGTTTAATTCGACATCGTTTTTTTCAAAAGTGTCACTAGCTCTAAGTGCCATCTCTTTAGAACCACCACCACCAGGAATTACACCAACTCCAAATTCTACTAAACCTATGTAAGTCTCTGCACTGGCAACAGCAACATCAGAATGCATAGTCATCTCACATCCACCACCTAAGGCCATTTGATGTGGTGCTACTATAGTAGGAATACTACTATAACGCAATCTCATAACTGTGTCTTGAAACTGCTTTATAGCCATGTTAAGCTCGTCATATTCTTGCTCGACGGCCATCATAAAGATCATCCCTATGTTTGCACCTACAGAGAAGTTAGCTCCGTTGTTTGCTACAACTAGTCCGTCAAAACGGTCTTCGGCGATGTCTATAGCTTTATTCATTCCTGCAAGAACATCTCCACCTATAGAATTCATTTTAGAGGTGAATTCTACATTTAGTATTCCATCACCTATATCATGAACCGTTACACCAGAGTTTTTAAATACTGGAGCATTTGCACGTATATTGTCTAGAATGATAAATCCATCCTGACCTGGTTTTTTCACATAATCCTTATCTGGGATAGAGTAATAGTAAGTTGCTCCATCTTTTACTGTGTAGAAAGACTCAAATCCTTTCTCTAGCATCTCAGTAACCCAAGCAACTGGTTTTTTACCAATCGCTTCCATTAACTCCACACCTTTAGCAACGCCTACAGCATCCCATACTTGATATGGCCCATGTTCCCAACCAAATCCTGCACTCATGGCATCATCAATACGATACAATTCATCAGATATTTCAGGAATTCTATGTTGAACGTATGCAAAAAGTGAAGCAAATGATTTTCTATAGAAATCACCAGCTTTATCTTTCCCTTTTATAAGAACAGGAAAACGATCTGCTACGTTATCTATACTCTTAGTAAGCTCTAATGTGGCAAATTTAGCACGTGGTTGTGCTACGTACTCCATAGAATCTAAGTCTAGAGCAAGGATTTCTTTCTTTCCTTCTTTAGTTACCGTTTTTTTATAGAAACCTTGACCAGTTTTAGAACCTAACCATTTGTTTTCCATCATTGTATTGATGAATTCTGGCAGTTTAAAAGTGTCTTTATGTTCGTCTTCTGGACAGTTTTCATAAACACCATTAGCCACATGAACTAAAGTATCTAGTCCAACAACATCTACGGTTCTAAAGGTTGCAGACTTTGCACGCCCTATTACAGGACCTGTTAGTTTATCAACTTCAGATACAGTAAGCCCCATCTCTTTTACGGTATGGAACAAGCTCTGAATAGAGAATATACCAACACGATTACCTATAAATGCTGGAGTATCCTTTGCAAGAACAGAAGTCTTACCTAAGAATTTTTCACCATATTCCATTAAGAAATCTGTTACTTCAGGATCACAACTAGGACCTGGAATAACTTCAAATAATTTTAAATAACGTGGTGGATTGAAAAAATGAGTTACTGCAAAGTGTTTCTGGAAATCTTCACTTCTTCCTTCATTCATAAAGGAAATAGGGATACCAGAAGTGTTTGAAGTAATTAAAGTTCCCGACTTGCGGTACTTTTCAATTTGTTCAAAAACAGATAAACCTCCCGCAGCTATCG
>JALZUY010000226.1 GCA_023301395.1 Nonlabens sp. | reverse complement strand
CACATATTAGGATTAAAGTTTCTTGCAGTGCCTTTAAAAATTAAGTTACCTGCAGCGTCACCTTTCCATGCTTTTACAAAAGCAAAATCTGCTTTAAAGGCATGTTCTAGAATATGTGGCTTGCCATTAAAATCGCGCACTTCTTTTCCCTCAGCAACTTCAGTACCGTATCCAGCTGGTGTAAAAAATGCTGGGATTCCCGTTTGTGCAGCTCTACAACGCTCAGCTAGTGTTCCTTGTGGAATTAAATCTACTTCTAGTTCACCGCTTAGCATTTGTCTTTCAAACTCATCATTCTCACCTACATAAGACGATATCATCTTTTTAATTTGCTTGCCTTGTAATAGTAAACCAAGTCCAAAGTCGTCTACACCAGCATTATTTGAAATACAGGTTAAATCGTTCACTCCAGTTTTTACCAGTTGAGCGATACTATTTTCCGGGATTCCTGATAGGCCAAAACCGCCCACCATAAACGTCATCCCACTTTTAACGCCTTCCAGTGCTTCTTCCACACCACTTACCGTTCTCTTAATCATGTAACTTTTATTTGGCTTAAAAATACAGTAATAAAATCTTCTTATCAATAGTTGAGCAAGCTCTTAACAACTGTTATTTAATTCCTTCATTTTACATAAATTGCAGTGATATATTAAAAACTGCATGAACATTCACAGACATCTTATAGATCCAGAACTAGGAAAACAAGGTTATTTCTTAATAGATTTATCAGTTGTGAATACTTTTTGGGATGAGAATGATGTGAGTGATATTGCTGTTTTTGAAAAGTATCTAGAAGAAAAACGTACTATAAATAAATCTTATGTCGCTCACGGCGGTTATCTAGAACAACGGGCACTGTATCGCAAAAATGCTCGTTTCCAGAGTGGTTTAACTAGAGATGTTCACATGGGAATTGATTTATGGGCACCAGTAGGAACTAGTGTGCACGCAGTTCTAGATGGAGTGATTCATTCCTTTGCTCATAATGATGATGCTGGAAATTATGGCCCTACCTTAATTCTGGAACACGACTGGAATGATAAGAAAATATATAGTCTTTATGGACATCTTGCAATTAGTGATATGGAACATTGGGAAGTTGGTCTACGCTTCCGCGAAAGCGAGAAAATAGCAACCTTAGGAACTCCACAAGAAAATGGTGGCTACTCTCCACATCTCCATTTCCAGGTAATGACAACATTGAAGGATTATCGCGGTGATTTTCCCGGTGTTGCAGCACAGGAAGAGTTAGCAGATTATGAAAATATGATTCTTGATCCTAATCCGTTTGTTTTTAAATCGTAGCGGTTTATATTTAAAGCATGGAAGAACAAGAACTGCTCTCGATTCTCGCACTTAAAAAAGCACCGCTTATAGGTGATATCATGGCCAAAAAGTTGATAAGAACTTTTGGGAGTGCAACAGGCGTTTTTGAACAATCCATGCGTGAAATAGGCGCTATAGAAGGAATAGGTGATAAAAAAGCACAATTTATAAAGGCTACGGATCTCTTTACAAAAGCCGAAAAGGAGCTGGAATACATCCAAAAAGAAAACATAACCGCTCGTGTTTATTATGAAGACGATTATCCTGAGCGATTAAAATACTGCGTGGATGGCCCGATTGTTTATTTTGAAAAAGGAAACATAGATTGGAATAATCCCTATACGATGAGCATAGTTGGAACACGCCAAATCACTTCAACTGGTGCTGCATTTTTAGAAAAATTTATAGAAGAAATTGCTCCACTCAAACCACTCATTATAAGTGGATATGCTTATGGAGTTGATATTCTAGCACATCAACTTGCCATAAAATATGACTTACAAACCGTAGCAGTAGTCGCTCACGGATTGAATCAAACTTACCCAAGAAATCACGAGGCTTATAATGAGCAAATGATGGCAAACGGTGGTTTTGTGACTGACTTTTGGCATACAGCAACCTTTGATAGGAAGAACTTTTTAGGTCGCAATCGCATAATCGCTGGATTGAGTGAAGCAACAGTTGTTATAGAAAGTGCTGCAAAAGGTGGTTCACTGGTCACCGCAGATCTCGCTGCTGGTTATAACCGTGAAGTGTTTGCCGTTCCAGGACGCGTGACAGATAAGTATGCGATAGGTTGTAATGAGCTTATCAAACAATCAAAGGCTCATCTTCTCACAAAAGCTGCTGATATTCCATACATACTAGGCTGGCAAGAACGCAATACTGGCGTACAAAAACAGCTTTTTATAGAGCTGAGTGAAGATGAAAAATTGATTTACCGCTACTTAAAAGAAAACGAAAAAGAGCTCCTAGATATCATAGCCATTAACATCAATAAACCGGTACATCAAGTAGCGTCTTTATTAATGAGTATGGAATTAAAAGGCGTGATTAAACCGTTGCCTGGGAAACAGTTTATGCTGGCGTAGTTAACAATAATGTAAAATGAGAAATACAATTCTATTACTAATTGCTTTAATAAATTTCAATCTGGCATTTTCAAAATGTAGGGCTTCTGAAATTAACTTTTATCCTTTGAAAAAAGAGATAAGCTTAAATCCAATATTTATCATTGAAGGTTATGGCAACGCTCAAGAAAAAATTAAAAGTTTTGAAGAACGTAAGGTCTTTTTGGAAAGTGAACATGGTGACTTAATTGAATTAAAATTAGTAGAGGTTCTCGTTGGTGAAAAAAAATTAATGCAAGCTATATTCAAGCCTGTCATCAGTTTGAAAAAGAACACTACGTATTACTTAAGCTATGATAACCAAACTAAGGAGGAAAAGAAATTTGAATTAGTAAGGTGGACATATAGTCCTACAAAAAGGGAAAGAGTACAATGGAGAACTAGTAATTTATCGAAGAATAAATCACTAAGCAAAAGTGTCAATTTCATTTATAGTGGAAATACATTTTCTGATTACGATCATACAGAATCAGCAAATGCTAAGTTTTTAATTAAAGCTGAATTGTCTCCTATATATTGGGTGAAAACTGAAGTCGTAAGCACTAAAACAAATGAATCTACTATCTATTATTTATACGTCAATGAAACAGATGAGGAACTAAGGATAGGACATAATATTTGTTCAGGTGCTTTTAGCTATAATAGTAAAGGTCGTTATAAAGTTAGATTTACTCCTATGAACTTAGATGGTAAATCAACTTTAACTACTGAGTGGTTTTTATACGATAATCCTATGGAAAGAAAAGATTAATAACCCAATTTCGCTCTTACACGTTTCAACGTAGCATTTGCCACCACAGCAGCCTTAGCAGCTCCAGCATCTAATGCAGCGTCAATCTCATGCTTGTTTTCCATAAAGTGGTTGTATCGTTCTCTAATAGAGCCAAATTTCTCTACTAGCGCTTCAAATAAGGCTTGTTTTGCATGACCATAACCGTAGTTTCCTGCGGCATAGTTTGCTCGCATTTCTTCTATTTGCTCTAGAGAAGCAATGATTTTATAGAGTGCAAATACTTTACAGGTTTCTGTATTCTTAGGTTCTTCTAGTGGTGTGCTGTCTGTTTCTATAGACATAACTTGCTTGCGCAGTTTCTTGTCTGCCAGGAAAATGTTGATGATGTTTCCTTTAGACTTGCTCATCTTATCACCATCAGTTCCAGGAACAAGCATCGTGTTTTCTTGAATCTTAGCCTCAGGCTCGATAAGCGTTTCTCCCATCGCATTATTGAATTTACCAGCTACTTCTCTAGTAATTTCAAGATGTTGCAATTGGTCTTTTCCTACTGGAACTACTTGTGCGTCGTACAACAAAATGTCGGCAGCCATTAACATGGGATAGACGAATAATCCAGCATTTACATCCTGTAAACGGTCTGATTTATCTTTAAAACTATGTGCTAGTGTTAATCTTTGAAAAGGGAAAAAGCAATTGAGGTACCAGTTCAATTCTGTTACTTGTGGTATATCGCTTTGTCTATAAAAAGTAGTGTTATTAATATCTAGTCCACAGGCTAACCATGCTGCTGCTGTAGAATAGGTGTTTTCTCTTAAGGTGTCGCCATCTTTAATTTGGGTGAGTGAATGCATGTCTGCAATGAAAAGAAAGGCATCGTTCTCTTTTTGTGCAGACATTTCTATAGCTGGTAAAATGGCACCAAGTAGATTTCCTAAATGTGGAGTTCCTGTAGATTGTACACCGGTAAGTATTCTAGACATGGGAATGGAATTGAAATGCAAAGGTAATTAGTTCGTTTGATTCTTTGTCATTTTTCATTTTTTCCTTGATGAAAAAACGAAACAAAAAAATCAAATGCTCGGTAGGATATTATGGATTAAACTCTTGTAATAGATCGATACTTCATAAATTCTTCTATTTTTGATTCCTTGAAATGGTTGCGCTACATATTAATGACTTTATATCGAGTATGGTTTTATATACTGATGGGAATTCCTATCGTTATTTTATTTCCTATTCTGGTGATCTTTACTATTTCTGAGAAGACCTATCATATTTTCTTTGCGATAGCACGATTTTGGTCTGCTATTATTATTTATGGAATGGGTTTTTGGCCTATGATAAAACGTGAGGAGTCTATGGTAAAAGGGCAGAGTTATATGCTGGTGGCAAACCACACAAGCATGACCGACATTATGATGATGTTGCTGGTTTCTAAGAATCCATTTGTGTTTGTAGGGAAAGCTGAGCTTGCTAAGGTTCCTATTTTTGGGTTCTTTTATAAACGTACTTGTATTCTTGTAGATCGTAATAATCCTAGAAGTCGCAAGGCAGTTTTTGATAGAGCTCGTGCACGACTAGAAACTGGAGTAGGTATTTGTATTTTCCCAGAAGGTGGCGTTACTGAAGAGGTAAATGTATTATTAGATCCTTTTAAAGATGGTGCTTTTAGGCTCGCCATTGAACATCAAATTCCTGTATTGCCCGTAACTTTGTTTGATAACAAAAAACGGTTTCCGTTTAACTTCTTTGTAGGTAGTCCAGGAAAAATGAGAGCACTTACTCATAAGGCTATCGATACTGCTGGTATGAACTTGAAGGATGATAAAGTACGCTTCCGCGAAAGCGTGAGAAACATAATCCTTACATCTCTAGAAAATGATCAAAAATAGAAAACCGCTCCATGGCACTGGAACGGCTTTCTTCATCATTGCAAACAATTGAGTTTAATCTTAACCAACCTCAATATTCTTCTTTTTCAACTTAACTAATTATGTCTTGCAATAACCTTATTAAAATTTATAGGTAATGCCGCTGTAAACTCCAACGTTAAACGGTTTGAAACCTGCTGTATTTTCCTTTAATGCATTGAGCTGGTATTTAAACATGGGCTCAACAGTGATTGCTAACTGATCTGTAAATAAATAATCGATTCCTAGTCCAAAGTTTGCACTCTGATTGAAGGTATTAAAGTTCTTATCTTCTCCTAGTTCTAGTTTTGCTGTGTTATTAGTCACCGCGATACTATTATCTGTTAAGAATAGAGCACTCATTCCACCCATTACATTAACACTAAGCTTGCTGTCGAGTAATTTATACTTGAGCTCCAGAGGCACTTCTAAATAGCCTAAACGCTGTGAGATCTCACCTTGAAATCCACCAAAGGTATTATCAGACAGGAATTCTTGTGAGAACGAACTGCCTATATTGTCTGTAGAAATATTCCCAGGATTAGAAACCGCATTTCTATCAAAAGAACCTACTGAGAGTAATTGTACATCTCCAGGTTGTGTTGCTATTCCATAAATTATATCATTTGTGGTGTAGCTTAAGTTCATCTTATGGATACCAGTACGTACTGATAAACGAGATGATAAATTATATCCTACGTTTACACCGTAACTAAGATTTACACCAGCAGATTTATTATTGTCTGCAAATTGTTGATCTATAGATGATCCACCTAAAGTACTAGAGTACACTGGCGCCAGTACACTAGATGCATTCCATTTTTTAAATGGTAGCGCATCTATTTTTTCATCTTCATCTTCTTTTTCTTGTTGAGCAGCCATATCCTCAAGAGAAGGTCCTGATGTTAATGTTGTATCCTTATCCACTTGTGCAGCTGCCATATCTATGTTTGAAGCTGATGGAGTCATGAACTGCGGTGTATTGTTAAGAGGACTTGTTGTTTTCTTGATAGGAGCTTGCGATGTATTGCTTCCATCTAAATTCTCGCTTTGAGAAGTAGGATTTTCAAGGGATTGATTTAATGCAAAGTCAGTTTTTTTGCGGTTACTAACAGGTTGAGATCGTTTTTTAGTAGCGTCTTTATTTGAACTATTTGAGTTGCTCAAGTTAGAATTCTTATTTAGATTAGTAGAACTGGCATAAGGGTTATTAGTAATCGTTGACTTATCACTTATTCTAGATTCTTGGCTTGAATTAATTACTTTATTTACGTTTTTACGTTTTTGAGAACTCGTTGTTATCGAGTTATTTGAATATTCCTTATTTACAACAACTGCATCATTATTTTCTATAAGGTTTTCATTGCTTGATTTATCAAATATTGAATTGGTTTTCTTATCGTCGTCAACTAACTGATTGTTTGAAGAATCATCAATAATGGATGAGTTTGTCTTTGAGTCCTTTTGAGTTTCTTGAGTATTTGTGTCTGTTACTAACTGCTGGTTTGCGTTTGTATCATTGGAAATACTAGAATAACCGGTATAAGCTAGTGTTGCGAGTAATGCAATACCTGCGGCTATACCTATCCATTTTATCCATAGTGGTAATACTGCGGCTGGTTTTTTACCATCGAGTTCTTTTTCAATTTGATCCCAAGTTGCCATAGGCGGCGCTGCTTCAAAATCCTTGAAGCGTTCTTGAAATAAACGATCTATGTTCTTTTTACTACTCATTCTATTCAGCTAGCGTTACTATTATTGTTTTCCCGCCATTTTATAATCATTTCTTTTAAGTGTTGTCTAGCTCTTGCTAGATTAGATTTAGAGGTTCCCTCTGTAATTTCCATCATATTGGCTATTTCTCTATGAGAATAACCGTCAAGAACATACATTGAAAAAACCATTCTATAGCGTTCTGGTAGCTGTTGTACCATTCCTAATAGACTTGTGAGGTCTACATCATCTGTTTCTTCTATTTCAACTTCTACGTCCTTAATCTGATCTTCATTTACCAGGTTAAAAACTTTTTTCTTGCGGTAACGTTGCAATGCTGTATTTACCGCTATTCTCCTGCACCATCCTTCAAAAGATCCATCGTCTTTAAACTGATCAATCTTTTTAAATATTACTATAAAAGTATCTTGTAGAATATCCTGTGCCTCTTCATAATTAGGTGCGTATTTCAAACAACTCGCAAAAAGGTTACTAGAGAATCTATCATAGAGTTCTCTTTGAGCCTTGCGATTGTTGTTTCTACATTCATTAATAAGTTCATTTAGAACCACATGATACGATTAAAATTATTCCAATACCTGGACTACATATTCTAAATAAATTGCCTCATTGCTTGCATCTACTCCATTGAAAAATCTAAACACGTAACTACCATTACTGGCAGCAGTAAATCTCAATGTTTGCTCTTCAGGTAAATCACCATCTATACAGCCTCCAGAATCTAATCGTGCTAAAACAGTTGAGATGTTACGTACGTTTAATTCCTGAGTTACATTAAAACCTTCAAATACGTGACAATCACTGGGTTTTTTATAAAATACTGGGATATTATAAGTTTCTCCAAAATTAAACGTAGCTGGCAATTGAACACTGTCCACAGCCACGACGTCATAAGAAACCCTAAGGCCATCCTCAGAAATCTCACAACTGTTAAGTGAGATTAAGCCTATAAAAGCGATGATTACTAAATAATATTTCATGTTCTCCTTCTTTATTCTGTTGGTTAGATGTAAATGTTCTTAAAAGGTTGCGTTGCTTCGATAAAAAAAATCGCTTACTTTCTCTATTAAAGAGCAAAAGTAAGCGATTGATTCTAATTTAAAAATTGTTTCTAGCTGTTAACCAGCTTTATAGCCTCCATTATTTTTAATTTCAATTCATCGGCAAGGTCTGGATTGTCCTTGAGGATATTTTTAACTGAGTCTCTTCCTTGACCTAGCTTAGTATCTTCATAAGAGAACCATGATCCTGCTTTGTTGATTATTTCATATTCAACTCCTAAATCAACGATCTCACCTAGGATAGAAATCCCTTCACCATACATGATATCAAACTCGGCCGTACGAAATGGTGGCGCTACTTTATTCTTCACCACTTTCACACGTGTTTTATTACCTAAAACGGTACTTGAAGTATCTTTAATTTGAGTAGATCTTCTAATGTCTAGGCGTACTGATGCATAAAATTTTAATGCATTTCCACCTGTGGTTGTCTCTGGGTTACCAAACATCACACCAATTTTTTCTCTCAATTGATTAATGAACATTACGGTACAATTAGTTTTTGAAATGGTTCCAGTCATTTTACGCAATGCTTGAGACATTAAACGTGCATGAAGTCCCATTTTGCTATCTCCCATTTCTCCTTCAATCTCACTCTTAGGAGTAAGTGCTGCAACAGAATCAATTACTATAATGTCAATTGCTCCAGAACGTATGAGATTCTCTGCGATTTCAAGTGCTTGCTCTCCATGATCAGGCTGAGAGATAATCAAGTTATCAATATCAACACCTAACTTCTCTGCATAAAAACGATCAAAAGCATGCTCAGCATCAATAAAAGCGGCGATTCCACCGGCTTTTTGAGCCTCAGCAATAGCGTGTAAAGTAAGTGTAGTTTTACCTGAAGATTCTGGCCCATATATTTCTACAACTCTACCTCTAGGATAACCACCTACACCTAGTGCCGCATTAAGAGCAAGAGATCCAGTAGAAATACTTTCTACATCAACTACCTGCTTATCTCCCAATTTCATCACGGCTCCTTTACCGTATGCTTTGTCTAATTTATCTAGCGTTAATTTAAGTGCTTTTAATTTAGCTTCTTTCTCTTTATCGTCTTTCTTCTCTGCCATTTTAATTCTATTTGCCGTAAAAATACAACCCATTATTTATTAGAACAATGAAAGTTCAAATGGGTTATTAACTTTATGGAAATCTGCTTTCGCGAAAGCGTATAAAAACAAAACATCCACATTTTAAAATTATTACCTTTGCAATCTCAACACATAAAATGTTTATAGCATGCAACTGTATAACAAATTAAGTGCTGAAGAAAGAAGAGAACTTATACGTGCCGCTGGAAAAGAGCGGTTAACGATATCTTTCTATCAGTACCATCAAATAGGTAATCCACAACTTTTTAGAGACCATTTATTCTTGCATTGGCATCCCATAGATGTACTGGGCAGAATTTATGTCGCTCATGAAGGTATTAATGCGCAACTCTCTGTGCCTGGAGATCGGTTTGAAGAGTTCAAGTCTTTTGTTGATAATGTAGGTTTTCTAGAGAATGTACGCCTTAATATTGCTAGAGAACAGGATAATGAGAGCTTCTTAAAACTAAAAGTAAAGGTTCGTAACAAGATTGTAGCAGATGGGCTTAATGATGACACATTTGACGTAACAAATAAAGGAATCCATGTAGATGCAACGGGCTTTAATGCACTTATTGAAGACCCTAACACGGTTCTTGTAGATATGCGCAATCATTATGAGTCTGAAATAGGTCATTTTAAAAATGCCTGGACACCAGATGTGGATACCTTTAGAGATAGTCTAGATTATATAGAAGAAAAACTTAAAGATCATAAAGAGGATAAAAAACTAGTCATGTATTGTACTGGCGGAATACGTTGTGAAAAGGCAAGTGCCTATTATAAGCACAAGGGTTTTAAAGATGTATACCAGCTAGAAGGCGGTATTATAGAATACCACAGGCAGGTTACTGAGCAAGGACTTGAGAATAAATTCAAGGGAAAGAACTTTGTGTTTGACCATAGACTTGCAGAGAAAATAGGAGATGAGGTTATTGCAAACTGCCATCAATGTGGTACTTCTTTTGACTTACATACTAATTGCGCAAATGAGGCATGCCATCTTTTATTTATTCAATGTAATAATTGCAAAGAGCAACGAGAAAACTGCTGCAGTGCAGAATGTCAAGAGATCATTCAATTGCCCATTGAAGAGCAAAAACAATTGAGAGCTGGGAAATACAACAGCAATAAAATCTTTAAAAAAGGACGCTCAGAAAAGTTAGCTTTTAAAAAGAAGTAATTTAATTTATCTCGCTTTCGCGAAAGCGTATATAAAACAAAAAAGGAGCTCATAATGAGCTCCTTTTTAATACGATATCTATTTGATTACTCCTTGATGAAGCGACGCGTAGTCGTTGCAACTCCACTAGTAATATTCATAATATATACTCCATTACTTAGATCGGATAAATTATCTAACTTGATAACACCGTTTGAAACTTTATCATAACTGTTAGTCATTACCTGTTGTCCTAGTGTATTGTAAACCGATACAGTCGCTTTATCAACTGATGCATCACCTAAGTTAATAGTGATTACATCACCGGTAACTGGATTAGGATATACAGATAGATTTGAACCAAATACAGCATCATCACTACTTAAAGTTACTGGCTGGAATACAACAGTAAATCGTAATGCATCTAGACTTTGTGCATCATTCATGTCTACTGTAAAGTTAACAGCTGTTGATGCTCCTTGTAAAAGCTCAGTCATGTTTCCTGTTAAGTTATCTTTAAGATAAGCAGTAAGTCCAGGTAATACATCTACTGTAGCATCTATCGTATATGCAGTTGTTAAGTAGTTAGAGATATTTAAGCCTATTGTCTCATTTACTGTAGGCAATGTTCTACGCTCTACTGATAATAATTGACCACTAGATTTTGCAATAGCCATGTTTACATTCAATCCATTGAACTTTACAGCATCATTGAAATCAACATTTAAATTGTGTGCCGCGTCAAAATCTAAATAAAGACCATCACTCTCTGACTGGCCGTTATTAAAACGGGAAGTCTGATAAATCTTAAGTCTTAATGCTTGCTGTAACGTATTTGCACTAAATACACCACCATTTGTTGTTCCTGAGACTTTATCTGTTTCACTTACAGCTGCAAAAGCACTGCTAGAATTAGCTACAAAAAATACAGCTTGCCCTGGATCTAATACGTTAGTAGCAACTCCTGCACTACCTACTCCTGTTAGAATATCAATTGCTGAATAACCACCATTAACTCCTAGACTAGGATCCCAATAGTACATATCTGCAGTGGTGCCTATAATAAATGCACTTGCTGTAGTCATTTTAGACTGATAAGGATTTGCAAAGGCAAAGAATGAACCTGCAGTACCATTTGAAGCACTTATTGCATTACCTGTAGTCAGTGCTCCTGTAGCTCTTAATGTAGTCGCTGTTTGAGCTGGTGTAATAGTCGCACCTAAATCTGTTGTTCTATCACCTCTTACAAATAGACGGTAATACTCACCTGCGGTTAAAACCTCAGTTGTCGTATTAGTTACCGTTTCCCAGTTTTGAGCAGCATTATCCCATTTAAACATACTTGCGTTACCAGAAACTGTTTCGTCATGACCAGTTGTTGCGTTGACAGTTCCTACCGTACCAGCAGTTCCTGTTATTTGTACTCCAAAACCAGCAGCATTAACACCAGCTTCTTGCCAGCTATCAAAAACACTTGGTCCAGATACCGTAGGGCCTATAAATCTAAAGGCTCTGTTTCCTGCTGGAATGAAACGCTCTACATTTACATCTCCTACCACTGCTCCAGCAGCAACTTGACCGATAACTGCCGTTCCAGCTGCATTACTTACAAAAGTAAGATTACCATTTGCTGTTACTACTCCATCTGTAACATCTAGTGTACCTAATAAATTTTGTTCTTGAAATATGGTTACACCAGCAGCGTTATCTAAATCTAGATTAGTTAAAGATCCTTCTCCTACAACATTCTGTGCAACTGCACCGTCCAGTACAACTTTATTAGATCCTGTAATTGATCCATTGTTAAATACATTTCCAGAAATGTTTACATCTCCAGCACTTGCGTCTAAGGATGATCCTGGATTCATAAATAAGTCTTCAGCAGCAACTGCTGCAGATAACACAGCACCTGCGCCGCTAACGTATAAGTTATCGTTTACAGTAATAGCACCTTCTGGTGCATTACTCCATGCCGCTCCATCCCACATGTAAACCGTAGACTCACAAGAAGCAGTTGCTATAAAACCAGCTCTTTGAACGGAACCATCAGAAGTTAAGACAATAGTGATACAACCTGTTGCAGACGTAGCTGCTATGGAAACACCTTGTAAATCTCCTGTACCTTCAGGCATTAGACTCTCTCTATCCCAACACCAAATAGTTCCACCCATTGTAGGTGGTATAATAGTTCCCGTAGCAACATCTCCATCATAAATAGTTAATCCATCAAAACAACCTGTTGAGCCAAAACTCTCAAAAGAAAAATCTAAGAAACTAATCACTACTTTATCTCCAGGATTATCTGGACAAATCGTATAAGTTACATTTTCATTATCAACATAATTACCAGTTGGCCCTCCTGAATCTGTTAGTAAACCACCATTACAAGAACTCACAAATGTAGAAACATTTAATAAGGAAACAAAACCTGTAGCACAATCTGTTCTTACATAAACATCATAAGCCGTGTCTGGCATTAATGAACTAATAGTAAAAGGATTAGTCATTGCGTTTACAGTCCCTGGTATAGGAGCTGCGCTACCTGTAGGTAAAGCAATTACTTCCCAATTTGTAGCTGCTGGAGTGTTATTCTCTGTCCAGCTTACCGTTAGTGAAGTAGGTGTTAAATCTTCTGGTACTACAGAAGTAACATCTAGGCATGGTACTGGAACCGTTACAGGATAAATTCCTGAAGCAATATAACCTGTTGGGTCAATGTTGAAAGGTGTATCATTATTAATAGACCAGTTAGCACGGGTGTAAATTCTACTTAACCATGTATCACGGTTTGCGTCAGAGGCTAGACCTGTATATTTAATATTATCTTCTTCTGTATTAGTAGGAGAGAAAAATGAAAGTGCGTTAACACCATTAGTTAGACCAGGTGGCACATGACTTGCACTACCACTTGAACTTGAAGCGCCGAGAGAAAGAGCAGACCAACCAGTACTTGCATCATGACCTATAGAACTTGAACGACCATCATCTAGATGAACACCTCCTAAAAAAGTAGGAACAACTCCTGCTGGTTTAACGCCCGCACTACTTGTGTAAGCTATCACTTGATCACCTGCCGTTAAATTCCATCCTGTTCCCGATAAAATACCCGACATGGTACCTGAACCAATAGCTACTAAAGAATTTGTACCACTCGATTCATATATATGAACTATAGTACCTGCTGGGACAATTGTAGCTGGAGCAGTCCATGAATAATGTCCTTCAGTAGTACCCATCCAGAATCCATTTGCAGTGCCAGCTGCATTTAAATTCCACCCTTGTTCTGTGAAATAGATAACTTGTGATGCTGGAATATCAACTAGTGCCACCCAACTAAAACTGTGTTCTCTTCCTGAAGTTGGACCACCATCTTCATTGACTCCTATTATTGCTATGTCACCAGCGACTAATTGTGCGCTAGAGAACATGGAGGCAAAGAGTATGGTTAATATTGTAGAGTATAAGTATTTCATAACTTAAGATTAATTGGTTAAAATTTATTGATAAGCTTTGTAAGGCAAGATTTGTGCTATTATCGTTTTACAAGAAAGGTTGGTTCTGGTTTAAAAGTCTTTTAACAACTTATTCATAGATATTAAAATCAATATCTATGAATAAGTGGACTGTCTACTAAACAGTGTTTGTATTCTATATCTAGTTTCTAGAAGGAAAAATTCCAACTAAAGCAATACAAATACTTATACCTAAAAATGGGTTTCTACTTTGAATAGGTAAATTAGATCCAGCAGCAGCAGTAGTTCCTGAAATAGACACACCACCTACTTTATCGGTAGTGGCAGCTACTTCTGAATACATTTCTGGAGTTCCTCCAGATGTACTGAATCCATTTGCTCCACTGTCAGATTCATTAAAAAGCTCTTCGCCTTCATATGTAGGTACTGTTACATTTGCTTGTCCATCTAGTAAAGCATGTGAGTGAGAAGGCATATTTTGTAATTGTACATTTAGTTGTTCTACACCACCTCGCTGTCCCCAAGATATTGAGGATAAAGCAGGACCGTTACCTAATCCTACCATACTTCTACCTCTAAGATCTGGAAGACCAAAAGTTGTTCTACCATCACCGCCATAAGTAGTTCCTAAAAGAGAAAATAATGCTGTATTTTGTGAGATAGGCAGTAACTGTCCTTCACATTTTGCCCAACCGCGTGGTGCAAAATTGAAACCGAATGTTTGAATTTGTCCTATAAATGGATCCATAATTAATTGTGTTTTAAGATTAATGTTTGTTAAAAGTAAACCCTAGAACACCTCAACAACAAACGTAAGTACCTGTTTTTCAGTAAAAAAAGGTACTTATACCTAGGTATAAATACCTTTTTAATGATATAAAAATAAAAATCTATAAACTTAGTGTGCTTAATAGA
>JALZUY010000225.1 GCA_023301395.1 Nonlabens sp. | reverse complement strand
TAATCGTTCTGCTTGGGTTCCTTTTCCGGCTCCTGGAGGACCGAATAAAACTATGTTTTTCATGCGTTGTATTTGTACATAAAGTTCGGGCAAATTGCGTCCTAAATTATCATAATCCATGCCGTATCCCACGACAAATTTATTCTCAATATTAAGCCCTACATAATCGATTTTCAATTCACGATTATACACTTCGGGCTTTAGAAATAATGTTGCTACATAAAGAGCAGTTGGGTTGTGCTTTTTAAGCTTTCGCGAAAGCATATCCACAGTCAATCCAGTATCCACAATATCTTCAACGATAATAACCGTTCTACCGGTCAAGTCAATATCTACATTCAAACTCTCCACTAATTCTCCCGTGGAAGAAGTTCCTTCATAACTAGAAGCTCGTAAAAACGCTACTTCACAATCATAATTAAACTTGCGTGTCAAGTCAGCCATGACCATATAACTTCCATTTAACACGCCTAAAAAAACAGGCTTCTCAAGAGCTAGATCACGATTAATCTGGTATGCTAGATTATCTACCGCATCACTGATTTGACTGGTTGTTAAAAATGGTTTGAAATAGAGATCGTGAATTTTAATCAACGGTTCATTATTTTGTGCAAAGATAGTATTTAGTCTGTTAGTCTCTTAGTATGTGAGTCCTTGAGTTTTTTTGAATTATTGACTGTTATCTGCTTTTTTTGCTATTCAAAAAAACTCGTTCCTCATTACTCTTTCCTTTATCAAAATTCATTTGAATTTAGGTTTAAGTTTAAGTTTAAGTTTATTTTTGTGAAATGAGCACACCACTTTTTTCTTCACCGTTTACCCTAGGAATTCTAGGCGGCGGACAACTAGGTAAAATGATGTTATACACCACACGTAAATGGGATATTGCCACTTATGTAATGGATAAAGATGATACGGCACCAGCGTTTGAAGGTTGCACGGTATTCTTTGAAGGAGACATTATGGACTATGAAGCAGTCATGGAATTTGGCGAGCAAGTAGATGTACTTACCATAGAAATAGAGAATGTAAATGTAAAAGCCTTACAAGATCTTGAAGATATGGGAATTGCTGTTTCACCTAGCGCTCGTGTTTTGAACCTAATTAGAAATAAAGCGATTCAAAAACAGTTTTATCTAGATCACAACATTCCTACTGCACCATTTCAAATCCACGCACAACCCGAATTAAATCACGGTAAAAACTATCCATTCATATGGAAAAGTGCCGAAGGTGGATATGACGGAAAAGGAGTAAAAGTAATACGTCAAGAAAGTGATCTTACAGATTTACCTCAAGTAGAATGTATCTATGAAGATATGATAGACTTTGAGCTAGAACTTGCCGTTATAGTTGCTCGTAACGCTAGTGGAGATATGAAAACATATCCAGTGGTAGAAATGGAATTCCATCCAGAGGCTAATCAAGTAGAATATGTAATATGTCCAGCTCGTATAGATAATGCCATTTCTGAAAAAGCTCGTGCGATTGCTCTAGAAGTAAGTGCCGCTTATGATCACGTAGGCCTACTTGCCGTAGAATTGTTCTTAACTAAAAACGGAGATATACTCGTTAACGAAGTAGCTCCACGACCACATAACTCTGGTCATTATTCAATTGAAGGATCTGTTACAGATCAATTTGAACAGCACATACGTTGTATACTGGATTTACCTTTAGGAAATACCGATAGTACAGTCGCTGCCGTAATGGTTAATCTAGTAGGCGAAGAAGGATATACTGGTAATGTTATTTATGATGGCATAGAAGATATCCTAGCCATGCCAGGCGTGACTCCACACATCTATGGTAAAAAACAAACGAGACCTTTTAGAAAAATGGGACACGTTACTGTAGTAGATAAAGACCTTGCTGTTGCACGCGAAGTTGCTGCACAGGTTAAGGAACGTATTAAGGTTGTGACTGAGGATTAATTTGTTGATGTATTTATGTGAACGAAAGTTCAATCATGTTTATTCTTCTTTTTGTCCTCCCATTTCTTGAGTTGTTTATCAATTACAAATTGCCATATCAAAACAAACAAAACTATAGGAGTTACAAACCAGAAAAATTCTGCCCAACTAAAATCTAAATTATCGTAAGAACCAGGCAAGTATTGCCATCTAATAAAGAGTTCTAAAAGTAGTATTATCATTAACATCAAAATCTAGTGTCACTCTGAGCTTTTCGAAGTGTGATTAACCGATATTTAACAACAGTTATTCGACAAGCTCAGAGTGACATATCTTGGTTAAAATAGCATAAATCGTTAATCAAAATCGATATCCCTTAAGGAGTACTAGCACTCACCTGCATTACCTTACCATTATAGAACTTATTTCCTGTAAGAGCAAAGTTCATAATATAATTTGCCATTTCTGAAGCTGTAAGTGGTGCTTTATATCCTGGGAAAGCTTCTTCTAGCATCTCTGTTTGTACGGCTCCTAGGGCAAGCGTGTTGAATGATGGCCCGTTTTCCTTATATTCCTCGGCAAGGAGTTCAAAGAGTGTGATTACTGCGGCTTTTGCACTGGAATATGCTGCAAGTCCTGGGAACTTTGCGCTGCCTTGAATTCCGCCCATAGAGCTTATCGCGATTACATGTGAATTGCTATTCATTGCTGGTAACAACTTCTGTGTTAATGATGCTACTCCAAAGATGTTTACAGCATAACAATTTTGAAAATCCTGAGTGGTCAGTTCTTCAAACGGCTTGTTCACCAACATTCCTGCATTGTGAATCACAATATCAATATGATCCCATTTCTTTAAAATAGCTTCTGCAGCCTGTGAGATGCTTTCTTCACTCGTCAAATCACATGATAAGGCCATCAAACTATTGCGCTCTAAGGCTTCTATGGAATTCGTTTTTCGCGAAAGCGTAATTACCTGATGTCCTGCACCTGCAAAAAGTTGGGCGAGTTCAAATCCTATTCCACGACTCGTTCCTGTGATTACTATATTCTTACTCATTTCCCATCATTTTAAGACGTTCATTATTAATCACAGCCATAATTCCTGGCATAACAGCGTCTACTACAGCTGCCATGTGCGGTGCACTTACCTCTGTAATCTCATCACCTGGCTGGTGGTAATATTTAAAGTTTGTAAAGTCAAAGGTGCTAAAGGTTTGTGATGGCACTTGGAACTCATTATAAAATGGATAATTATCTGATCGCATGAAAAGATTAAAATCTGCCGCTTTTGCGAGTTTTCCAGTTACTACTCGATCTTTATTTGCTTCATTAAATACAGTTGCCATATTTGATTTATCGTGACCTGTTATATATGCGATGTACTCACGTCCCACCATAGGCGTTCCCGTCATCTCAAAATTGAGCATAGCAACCACGTTTTCCTTTTCGGCTTTCATGCGTTTTGCAAGATGCTTAGAACCCAGCAATCCTTTTTCCTCTGCTGAGAATAAAGCAAATACCACCGTTCTTCTATTAAAATCTATTTGTTTTAATGCCTGAGCAATCGCAAGAACACTTGCTGTTCCTGTTGCATTATCATTTGCTCCATTTGCCAGACTATCGCCTGCGACAGCTTTCATAAAACCTATATGATCGTAGTGAGCTCCTATCACAACTATTTCATTTTTTAAGACACCATCTGTTCCAGGAAGCATTCCAACTACATTGAAAGCCCTAGCTCCTTTTGCGTCAAAATCATCAAAGAAATCTCCTTTATAGGGCTGTACACCTATTTCATGTAGTCTATTTTGAAGATATTTTGCTGCTGCAAGAATCCCTTCAGATCCTGTATCGCGACCTTTCAAATCATCACTGGCTAGAAAAGCTACGTCTGCAGCTATTTGAGAGACACTTGCTTTAGGTATTTTTACATCTGGCAATATCGAGGCCATTTTATCTGAAGCGTTACTTAATTGGCTTACCTTTTTTTGAGTTCCACAACTCGCAATGAATATTGCTGCTGTAAGTATAAATATGATTCTTTTCATGTTGATATTTTAAAGTTTAAAGATAGGGATTTTGAAGTGTTGGGCTGTTAGGTTGTTGAGTATTTTGGCTCCTAGATTTTCAATTATAAAAAGCCGAAGCTTCCCCATAGCCCTAAAGGGTAGTTTCTTAAATACATAAAAAAGTAAAGGAAATAAAATTAGACCTTCACATCAAATAGATGACTTAGATTTCATCTCGCAATGACTGATTTAAAAACAAAAAAGCCGAATCTTGCGATTCGGCTTTTCAATATAATCATTTAGTAATTTTACACGTACATTACTATTGGGTTCTCAATATAAGACTTGAAAGTTTGTAAGAATGCTGCTCCTGTAGCACCATCTACTGTTCTGTGATCACATGCAAGTGTGATTCTCATCACATTACCTACTACAATTTGTCCATCTTTAACTACTGGCTTTTGTACAATAGCTCCTACAGACATGATTGCACTGTTAGGCTGGTTGATAATAGAAGTAAACTCTGTAATTCCAAACATTCCTAAGTTAGAGATTGTAAAAGTACTTCCTTGCATCTCGGCAGGTTGTAATTTCTTGTTGCGTGCTTTACCAGCAAGCTCTCTTACTTTTCCACCTATTTGTTGCATACTCATTTGGTCTGCATACTGTAACACTGGAACTAAAAGACCATCATCAACTGCTACAGCAACACCTACATGAATATGCTTTGCTATGATTGTATTCTTATCAGTCCATTGTGTATTTACTTTAGGATGTAATCTCAACGCCATTGCTGCCGCTTTAATCACCATATCGTTAAAGCTAATCTTAGTATCTGGTAATGCATTAATTGCTTTTCTACTTGCAATCGCATTATCCATATCTAAGTCAAGACCTAAATAATAATGCGGTGCTGTAAACTTAGATTCACCTAAACGTTTTGCAATTGTCTTGCGCATTTGTGAATTAGGGACTTCTTCAAAAGTCTCTGTTCCTACAGAAACAAATGAACTCGCTGCTGCATTTCCACCTGCACTAGGTTTAAAATTGTCTAT
Source organism: Nonlabens sp. (assembly GCA_023301395.1). Classification (GTDB taxonomy): domain Bacteria; phylum Bacteroidota; class Bacteroidia; order Flavobacteriales; family Flavobacteriaceae; genus Nonlabens. The sequence goes on along the minus strand of JALZUY010000225.1, from coordinate 13,431 downwards.
ATCACTCTTTACAATACGTCCATTCTCTCCAGAACCAGAAACTTGACCTAAGTCAATTCCTTTATCCTCGGCCATTTTCTTAGCCAGTGGAGAAACAAATATTCTTCCAGAAGAGTTTGAAGTTGTGGTAGACGCAACTGGTGTAGTTTCTTTTTTAACTTCCACTTTTGGAGTTTCTTCTTTTTTCTCTTCCTTTTTTGGGGCCACAGCAGTTGCACTCGTATCTATTCCAGACACGTCAGTTCCTGCAGGACCTATTATTGCAAGTAATGAATCAACCATAGCCGTTTCACCTTCTTGAATACCTATTTTTAATAACGTACCACTCTGGAATGATTCAAATTCCATAGTTGCTTTATCAGTTTCAATTTCAGCAAGGATATCACCTTCTTCAACAGTATCACCTTCAGCTTTTAACCAAGAAGCTACTGTTCCTTCTTCCATAGTATCACTAAGGCGAGGCATATTAACTATAATAACGCCATCAGGCAAATCAGCACTACTAGATTCCTTTGATAAAGATTCTTTTACTTCTTCTATTACCGGAGATTCATCTTTTGAAGCAGATGAATTACCGCTTAATAAAGCAGTTATATCTTCACCTTCTTCTCCTATAATACATAGCAATTGATCCACTGGTGCCGTTTCTCCTTCTTGAATACCTATGTATAATAAAACACCATCCTGGAATGATTCAAATTCCATGGTCGCTTTATCAGTCTCAATTTCAGCAAGGATATCACCTTCTTCAATTTTATCACCTACTTTTTTCAACCACGCTGCAACCACACCTTCTTCCATGGTGTCGCTCAATCGCGGCATGTTAATTATCTCTGCCATGAGTTATGATTTTGCTGGTAAAAATGGATAATCTTCTTGTTCATAAACAACGTCATACATCACGTTCTTTTCTGGATAAGGAGATTCTTCGGCAAATTTCTCACATTCTGCAACACGAGCCTTTACTCTTTTGTCCATTACTTTAATATCGTCATCACTCAAACCGTGATCATTTATCAGACGGTCTTTAATTTGAGTTATTGGATCTATTTTTTGATATTCAGCCACTTCATCTTTAGTACGATAATGCTGTGCATCACTCATAGAGTGACCTCTATATCTATATGTTTTTAATTCTAGGAACGTTGGTCCACCACCAGAACGAGCTCTTTCAATCGCTTCACTCATAGCCTCGGCCACTTTTTCTGGATCCATAGCATCTACAGGACCACAAGGCATTTCATAACCCAATCCTAGTTTCCAGATATCAGTATGATTTGCAGTTCTCTCTACACTAGTTCCCATTGCATATCCATTGTTCTCTACACAGAATACTACTGGTAAATTCCAAAGCATAGCAAGGTTAAACGCTTCATGTAAAGATCCTTGACGTGCTGCTCCATCTCCAAAGAATGTTAATGTTACTGCATCTACATTATGATATTTATCCCCAAAAGCGATTCCGGCACCTAGAGGAATTTGTCCTCCTACAATACCGTGACCACCATAAAAACGGTGTTCTTTTGAGAAAATATGCATTGATCCACCTAGACCTTGAGAAGTTCCAGTTGCTTTTCCATAAAGCTCAGCCATTACTCTTCTAGGATCCACGCCCATACCTATAGGTTGCACATGGTTACGATAAGCCGTAATCATTTTATCCTTTGTCAAATCCATTGCATGCAATGAACCAGCAAGGATTGCTTCCTGACCATTATAAAGGTGAAGGAATCCACGAACTTTCTGTTGGATGTAAACTTGTGCAAGTTTATCTTCAAACTTTCTCCAGAAAAGCATCTCCTCATACCAGTTGAGAAGTACGTCTTTAGTGACTTTTTTCATTTAATTGCCTGTTTTAAGTACGCTTTCGCGAAAGCGAAATAATACAACAATAGTACTACTTAACTTTCAAAGCGTAAAGCAAAAATAGACCAAAAAAGGGTAATGAAAAACCTATTGAAGGGTTAAAAACGTCCGAAAACGTTATAGATAACTCTTATCAAAGATAAGTGGCAATAAATCTTTTAAGGAATTTGACTTCACAACAGTTCCTGAAGCTCCCATAAAATAAATAGGAATAGGGCTTTCCTGACGGTTCTCATACTCTGCAATTGCCTGTCTACAAGATCCACATGGTGGAACAGGAATGGTAAGTGAATCATCTTTAGGACTTGCTGTAAGCGCTATTCTTTTAATAGCTACTCCAGGATATTGAGCTCCTGCAGCATAAATGGCTACACGTTCTGCACAAAGTCCAGATGGATAGGCAGCATTTTCTTGATTGTTCCCAGTAATCACCTCACCGTTTTCAAGTAAAATAGCACAGCCTACTGTGAAATTTGAATATGGAGCATAAGCTCTATGGCGTGCTGCTATGGATTCTCCCATAAGAGATTGCACATCTTTATCTAACTCAGATAGATGATCATAAGCCTCTAATGTAGTATGTATCTCTATTTTTTTCAAAGGACTTAGTATTCCGTATACTCGTCTCCGAAATTGAACGTCAAACCAAATCTAAGAGTTCCTTCCAAAGGACTTCTAACACGGCTAGTAGAAAACAAATAAGACAAATCAATTCCTATAGAAGAGAATTCAAAACCTGCTCCCATAGCAAGGAATTTACGTGCTCCTTTATCATTTGCTTCGTTAAAATAACCTGCACGTAAAGCAAAGCTGTCATCATAAGTATACTCTGCGCTTAATGCCCAAGTAAACTCTCTTATCTCTTCACTAAAACCACCTGGTGCATCTCCAAATGATTGAAAAATACCATTGATAAAAGTAACATCGTCATCCTGTCCTGAAATAATATCTCTAGAAGTTCCATTTCCATTCTCATCTCCAACCTCACGTATAGGTGGCGTGGGAACAAGAAGTTTATTAACCTCGGCCGTAACACCAATTTTACTAAAACCGTCATTAAGAATAAAGTCAAATCCACCTCCTAGGGCCAGGTTAGTAGGAATAAAGTTTTCCTGTCCACCTTGATCATAAGACACTTTAGGACCTATGTTTGAGATATTAAAACCACCTCTCCAGCGACCATTAAAATCGGCAAGAGCAAGTTCTTCTGATTGATAAAAACCTGAAATATCTACACCAAAGCTGTTTGCAGCGCTTGCATCGCTATCGACACCTTGAATTCTTAAATCACTGCGTAAAAAACGACCTGTTACGGCAAGAGCAAATTGCTCAGATAATTTCAGAGAATATGTCCCATCCAAAACAAATTCATTAGGACTTTCTTCTCGTCCAGGATCATTTACATCTTGTCTTAAGGTAATACTACCTAAGCTAAAGTATCTTAAACTACCTGCAAATGCACTGTTATCATTAATACGATTTGAGTAAACCAATTGTGCGATGGCTATGTCATTTACTAAATTTCCTAAATATGGCGTATATGCCACACCAAATTTATGTTCCCTTAAACCAAAGGCATATTTTGAAGGGTTCCATTGTTGCGACCACGCATCAGGACTAGTGGCAACACCCATATCGCCTAACCCTGCAGACCTTGCATCTCCTGCAATTCTAAGGAATGGTAATGCCGTTGTTATTACTCTAGTGTCATTATCTTGAGCATTACTTATACTCGGTATCGCTAGAAATATTGCGATAAATACTAAAAAAACTTTTTTCATCAATGCTTATTATTCTGAGACAAATATATGTTAAACCTACGAATTTATAGAATGACCAGTTTTTCAATCTTACTGGCTTGCTGGTTAGATAACGTAGATTTTACAGTTATCTTATAAATGTAAACACCTTTTCCTAAACGTTGCCCAAAATCATCTGTTCCATCCCAGGTGATTTCTCTTGAGGTAAATCCAGTAGTTGTTACCGATTGATTTTTACTCCAAACTATTTTTCCCGAAATTGTCATTACCTGAACTTGAACATCGAGTGGCTCAAATGGTCTGTTATGATTGAACCAGAACTCCGTATAAGTAGTAAACGGATTTGGATAATTAAGAACTCGTTCTAATTTAATATTATCATTCTCAGCTACTACAAATTGAATTTCTTGTTCCGCAGAGTTATTGTAGGTATCCCAAGCTTTTACTACAAGAGTATGCAATCCTGGCTCTAAATCTCTCAATGGGAAATATACTTGTCCACGAGAAAAATTATCTACATCTGCCTCATAATAATCGTTGAGAATGAATGGATCTACGTCGTTACCATCTAGTGTTGCGGTAATATCATGACCTATTCCACTAGAAGTATTAATACCATTATCATCACTTAAAAATGCGAGAATGAATGGGTTTTCATCTGTAATCCCACCATTTACAAAATTAGTATCGTTCATGAACAGTTCAATCTCTGGACCTATATCATCAGATGGTGCTGTGGTATTTACTCCACCCATGCGCACATCAAGAGAATACCCGTTTTTATCTTCCTGGACACCATCTCGTTTTGCATAAAATGAAATCCTACCATTTCCTATAGGAACTTGCGTATCTAGTGGCATTACAAAATTGATATCAAAAATCCCATTCGTCACACTAGCTTGACCTCTAAAAAGGACTTCCCCTAATTGATCAAAATCTAAGAGAATTAATTGATTACTGGCATCACGTGCGTCATCGTTTCCTAGAGTGGTACGTTGTATTTTTTTATCAAAAACAGTTACGGACACCTCTCCATTATAGGAAGGAATTACATTTCCTTGTAAATCGTGCACCTCTCCACTTAAAACAACTGGATCTAATGCCCTAAGCACATCAGTATTTGTAGCAATAGGATTTCCATTCACAGCTGTAAGCACTACTCGAGGATCTGGAATTGCAAGTTTTAACGCTGGATCACCTATAAAAGCAACCACTCTGCGTGTTGCATTTCCTGAAAGTGCTGGATCTATTTTAGCAAGTCGTAACGCTTCAGCCATTGAAATAGCTTGCACATTATTATAAGAGAAAAGATATTGATCAAGCGTCCTATTTAGAGTAACTCCAGTAGATATGAATATCAATCGGTTAGTCGCCACTAGACCTATCGCTCCACCATTTTCATTAAGATAAACGACTTCACCACCACTAGGTCGCAACGGGTTATCATATCTCGTGAACTCACAAGTAACTGTAATAAATAACGGTAGATTATCTGGATTGCGCAGGTTTTCAACCAGCGATTGAGTCACTATAAACTCTTGGGCAAGCCCATCTTCATTTCCATGTCCAAAATAATTGATCACTAATGAGCCTCTTTCAAAAGCATTGGTGATATCATCAACCACATCGGGATATCTAAAACCACCTGCCGTACTTACTTGCTGGTAACTGTCTAGAATAATTTTACGCACGTTATAGTCTGGCCGGTTTAATTCAATCTGATCTGCAAGATCATTCACATTAGTTTGAAGATTACGATCTGTTTGTGGATCATCAATATCATCACCTATTAATGTAACATCGTTACGCCATCTTTCAAATGCTGGTTGCGATGTATAACTAACTGATTTATTAACCATTGCACGAGCCTCTTGAATATCTGTAACAATCATTCTACCTACTGCGAGGTCCATTAAATTATTAGTGGACACATCTCCTTCATTAGGGTTCATGTAGGTAAAAAAATCGTCTGTCACATAAGAACTGGTTAATGAGGTACTGTTCACCGATAAAAAAGACGGAACTATATTTTCTCTAATGGAAATACGATCTTTATAATCATAGCTCGCATCTCCAAACATGTTTAAATACTTCAATCGATTTGCAGGTGTAGACGCATTATCATAGATATATTTTACAAAATTTCTTATCGCAGCAATATCCTGTTCACCTTCTGAGAATTCATTATAAATTTCTTGAAGGGTTACTACTTTAGTATTTAAATTACTGGTTGTTATATGATGATTTGCGAGACGCTGCGCCTCACTTTTTAGAAAATCAGGAGTAATAATAAGGTAATCTATATCCACAAAAGCACCAGTGCTATTTAAAAAAATAGACCCTTTTAAATTCTGGTTACTCACTCTACTATTAGAAACACCTATGGGATTAAAAAAATCATTGGTATCCACCGCGAGATATTCTTTCACTTCACCTAGAGTATCTACAAAAGAAAAATTTGCAACGCCACTTGTGTTTTTTACTGCGGTAACGTTATATGGATCCGTCACATTCCATACTTCAATCACATCAGTAGCATTTGAAAATTGAAATAAACCATTTCCAGCTTGCATTGCAGCATCAGTATTTCTAAACCTGAATTGATCACCAGTTCCTGTCAACGATTGTGGCACCTCAAGTTCTATGTAATCTAAATACCCTTCGGCTCCTGGATTACCAGCGTTATCAAAGGTGAGCTTTACAGCAACTTGATCGCTAGTAATTGAAAAATTATTTGCGACTATACTACCACGCCTAGATACTGATGTCGTATTCCCTACAAGTCCTGTAAGCGAAACTGTTCCAGCAATCCCACCATTTACTTCGCAAGTAAAAGTAGTATTGAAATCAGAGATTCCACCTGTAGTTACTTTAATTCTTGATGGTCTAGAACTTATCACATTAGTAAAGTCAAAATCAAAAGTTTGCTCAGGTTCAAAGTCAAAACGTTCTCCGTACCACAATCTCCCTATTTGACCTATATTCCTTTCATCTACTTCATAATGTTGACGAGCATGATAGTAATTATAAGTTACCGCTGGAGTTCCCGTAGGCTGTACAAAGGGTAATATGCGTTTTCCATTCCCACTACTTACCGTTATATAATAAAAAGAATCATCAGTATATGGATTTATATAACTATCATTTTCCGTCACGTACTCAGTATCGGCAGCTGTCGCATAAAACAATATTTCATCACCATTATCAAAACTACCATCTGCCTCACCACTTACACTTATTGCAATCTCTGCAGGATCATATGCTACGGTTTGGGAATTAATCAATGGTAATGAAGGACCACCATTTCCATAAATCTTTATACCACGTGGATCTATATTATTGACATCAATTCCCAATCCACTTAAAAAAGAACGCGTTATTCTATGAACTCCAGTATTATTAATCTTAAATCGGTACCAATCACCAGACGTCAATAAGGAATTACCATAAGTAGTCATCTTAGGCCTTATAGTTGCAACCGCATTGTTGAATACAGGCCTAAAAGAAAGCACTCTTTTATATTGATTACCATCCTTATATATAGGGGAGACTTTAAGCTGTGCATAATTGCGCTTTCGCGAAAGCGCATTTCTCAAACTATACTGCAACCCATTTACAATATATTCTTTATCAAGATTTGCGAGCTCACTCGATGAAACACTTTCAGTAACTACATTTTCTAACCGTAAACTTGATTCGTCCACCGGTCGAGTAACTTCAAAAGATTTCATAAACCAAATTTGATCTCCTGAAAACTGATAATTATTTTCAAAGATTGGAACCATCATTTCAAACGATCCTATGGACTGTTTAACCGGCGATTGCCATTGCAGGACTTCCTTTTGGCCTTGAGCCATTAACAAAAAAGGGAAGCAAATAATAAGTAAGGTAATATTTCTCATCAAATCGATAACGTCTCTAGATAAAATCTAGTATAAATATAAAAACTTAAAAAAATGTGAACTTCTATAAAATAAACACCATTCAAGCTCGTTTAAAAACATGGAACAACAAATGTAATGTGAATAATAACAATTTATGCTTTTGGTTTTGCCTGAAGTTGTTATATTGCGAGACATTTTTCTAAATAATATCTTAAAATGAAGAAGTACTTTGCATTGAAAGCAGTATTTACACTAGTCGCTGGTGTTGCACTAGTGAGTTGTGGTGGTGGTGGAAACGATTATTCCAGCACATCTCGAGGAACTGGATGGGACGTTACCGGTAAAAGCGGTGGATTTGAACTAAACACTAAATACAAGGAGCAAGAAACTGGTCCAGGATTAGTATTTGTTGAAGGTGGAACATTCACAATGGGACGCGTAAAGGATGATCCTATGCACGACTGGAACAATACACCTAACCAGCAACACGTTCAGTCATTCTATATTGATGAAACTGAAGTAACAAACGGAATGTATCTTGAAATGCTTGATTGGATTAAAGGAGTATTCCCACCGGAAGATGAAGAATATCGTAATATTTATAACGGAGCAGTTCCTGACACTCTTGTATGGAGAAATCGTTTAGGTTTCAACGAGGAGATGACTAAGAACTACTTACGTCACCCAGCATACCAAAACTATCCTGTTGTAGGAGTTACTTGGATTCAGGCAGTTGAATTCTCTGAATGGAGAACAGATCGTGTGAATGAATTAATTCTTAATCAAGAAGGTTTTACATCTAAAGAAGCTCTTGCTAATCAAGAAGCTGGCTCAACGTTCAGTACGGAGACTTATTTAAATGCACCTACTCTAGCATATGGAGGAGATGATGAAAAGACTCGTGGTGGAAAGAGAAGTACATCATTAGAAAAAGTGAAAACTCAAAAAGCGGCTAAGCAAGGTGATGGAAGTGGAGAAGCTACTGGATTATATGTAACTCGTAAAGATGGTATCATCTTACCAGGTTACCGTTTACCAACTGAAGCAGAATGGGAATATGCAGCACTTGCTGAAGTTTCTCAAAGAGAATATAACGCGTACCGTGGTAGAAAGAAATATCCATGGGATGGTCAATACACTCGTAGTGGAAAAAGACAGACTCGTGGAGATCACATGGCAAACTTTAAGCAAGGTGATGGAGATTACGGTGGAATCGCTGGATGGAGTGACGACGGAGCAGATATTACTGCTGAAGTTATGTCTTATGAACCAAACGAATTTGGAGTTTACGACATGGCAGGTAACGTATCTGAATGGGTTGCTGATGTTTATCGTCCTATAGTAGATGATGAGTTCAATGACTTTAACTACTACCGTGGTAACCAGTACACAAAAAACAAAATAGGTGAAGATGGAATGATTGCTATAGTTGAAGCTGATTCTATCGTTTATGATACATTATCAAATGGTAAGACGATTGCTCGTGCATTACCAGGAGAGATTCAGCAAGTTGCTGTTGATGAGAATGAGACTTATTTAAGAACAAACTTTGACCGTAGTGATAACCGTGACTTCCGTGATGGTGACCGTCGTTCTTCAAAGTATTTTGATAATAATGACAAAATTGAGGATAGTAAAAGAATGTACGATTCTCCTAAGCACACAGTTGAAGCTGATTCTTTAGGGACTCTTGACAGACAATATGACAAAGAGAACACTCGTACTACACTTATCGACAATGAAGTACGCGTAATCAAAGGTGGATCATGGAGAGATAGAGCTTACTGGTTAGATCCAGCTAGTCGTAGATTCTACCCACAAGATATGGCAAAGGATGATTTAGGATTCCGTTGTGCAATGTCACGTGTAGGTTCTAAATCTAAAAAGAACAAAAGACCTCGCAATTAATCTCGTAAGAGTTCAGTAATAAAAAAGAAGCCCTTATTTTTAAGGGCTTTTTTTATGCACTTATTTTATGAAGGAATTATATCAATATTTTAAATCAAGTCAAGGTGTTCAAACAGATACTCGCAGTATTAAAGAAGGAGAACTCTTTTTTGCATTATCAGGAGAAAATTTTGACGGCAACGTTTATATAGCACAGGCACTTGAAAAAGGAGCATTTCATGCTATTTCTAGTGACATTAAATGGAAAGAAGACTCCAGAGTAACTGTTGTTTCTAACGTTCTAAAAACACTTCAAGAACTAGCCACATACCATAGAAATCAATTAGCATTACCTATAGTAGGTCTTACAGGTAGCAATGGTAAAACCACTACTAAAGAATTGATCCTTTCCGTACTTTCGCAACAGTTTAAAGTAAAAGGAACTAAAGGAAATTTAAATAACCACATAGGAGTTCCTCTAACCCTATTGAGTTTTGACGATTCTACAGAAATAGGAATTATTGAAATGGGTGCAAATCATATGAAAGAAATAGAATTGCTCTCAAACATTGCCTTACCAGACTACGGACTTATAACTAATTATGGTAAAGCTCACCTAGAAGGATTCGGTAGTGAAGAGAATATTAAGATTGCAAAAAGCGAGCTCTTTGAACATTTAAGAATGCATCATAAAACTGCAATAATAGGCCACTGGGATCAAGAACAATTAAATAGATCTCAAGGCTTAGAACGATTCATTACAAGTACAGACAGTAAACTTATAACTGCCCAGCCATTTATAACACTGGAATTTGAAGGTCAAGAATCTCAAACACAGTTAATAGGAGCATACAACTACAATAACATGTTACTTGCCGCAGCGGTTGGTCAAGTATTCAATATGAGTACACCTGATATTATAAAAGGACTATCTGATTATACACCTACGAATAACCGATCACAAATAATCAAAAAGGATCAAGTAAAAATAATCCTGGATGCTTACAATGCAAATCCCAGTAGTATGCAAGTTGCTCTAGAAAATCTAGACAAACAATCCGAGAAGATGAAGATTGCAATTCTAGGAGACATGTTTGAACTAGGCAATTATTCCACTAGAGAACATCAAATTATTGCTGATTTGGCTCAAGAACTTAAAATCGACAAGGTCTATCTTATAGGTAAAGCATTCTCCAAAGTCCAAAATAACAACGCTCAACTATTTGAAAGCTTCGAAGATTTTAAAAATGACTTAAAAATAGACTTAAACAAAGAGTCAGCACTTCTTATAAAAGGCTCTAGAGGCATGGCTCTGGAACGTGTTCTAGATATAATAAAATAAAAAATAGATTTTTTAAAAAAAAAGCTGCTAAAAGCTTTCCTCAAAAATATATTTATGTAAATTTGCCACCGCTTTAGAGCAAATGGTGCCTTAGCTCAGTTGGTAGAGCAATGGACTGAAAATCCATGTGTCCCTGGTTCGATTCCTGGAGGCACCACTTTAAAAAGCCCTGTTAACTCAGGGCTTTTATTGTTTCTATAACTTAATAGTTACTAAGTCCTACTATCTTTAGCATTCAATAAATGGAACTAACTATATAGACAGAGAAGATTCTATAAATTCTAAGGAACGTTAGTTAGAACCCAGAATCTTAAATTATTCATTTCTTATGATTCTTGTAATCGACATAGGTAATACTTCAATAAAAATTGCGGCAGTTGAGAACTTCAACATACTTGAGGTGATTAGAACATCACAAAAGGATTTCATTAAAGACACGACTTATCTATTATCTAAGTTCCCTAAAATAAAAGAAGCTGCTCTATGTCAGGTAGGATATTTTAGTAACGTACTACTAGAACACTTAAAAACTCATGTCAGCGTTTTTATAATTGACAGCAGCATAAAGTTACCTTTCATAAATCTTTATCAATCAAACACTCTAGGAAACGACAGGATAGCTTTAGTCTCTGGAGCAATTTCTCAAATGGAAAAAGGAGATAGCGCCTTAATAATTGACATTGGAACTTGTGTCACTTATGATTATTTGGATACTGATTCTAACTACCACGGAGGAGCCATTTCACCGGGTTTAAGAATACGTTATGAATCTCTTCATAATTTTACAGCAAACTTACCGTTATTAGAACCGCAACCAGTAGAAAATTTTGTTGGAAACTCGACTAACGATAGCATTCATAGCGGTGTAATCAATGGTTTATCACAAGAAATCAAAGGCTGTATAAAACAGTACCGTAAAAAAAATAAAGGTATCCATATTTTTATGACCGGTGGAGACGCTCAAGTGTTGTCAACTCAACTAAAAAGCCGTTTCTTTGCCACGCCTTTTCTGATGCTATATGGCATCTATTATTTATTCAATTTTAATAAAGAAATATGACTAGAAGTATATTAATCGTTTTAGTAGCATGTACTTGCTTTACAGGACTTGCACAACAGCGTACTTCGTCACCTTACTCCTTCTTTGGACTAGGTCAGCAAACTTTTAGAGGCACAATAGAAAACCGTAGTATGGCTGGAATACGCACCTACAGTGACAGCATCCATATCAATCTACGCAATCCTGCAACTTATGGGAATTTAAAACTGACAACATACACTGTTGGTTCTGTTCATACAGAGACTTGGGCTGAAACAGCATCTGAGAACGAAAGCTATGATAGTACGACTATTGAGTACGTAAGTATAGGTGTTCCTTTAAGCAAAAAAGCTGCATTTGGATTTGGAGTAATCCCTTTTCAATCAGTAGGGTACAAACTAGGGACTTTAAATGATGAGATTTACACCAATTTTGAAGGCGAAGGAAGTTTAAACAGAGCTTATTTCGGAATAGGTTATCAACTTTCTGAAGGGTTAAATATAGGTGGTGAACTACGTTATAATTTTGGCCAGGAAGTAAATTCTTCTAGCGTTGTCCTTGCAGATGTGCAATTTGGTTCAAACGAAATTAATGAGACCGACTTCAGTGGAGTATCATATAATTTCGGGATGCATTATAACACTTTGTTGAATAATAAATACGAATTTCAAGCAAGTGCTACTTATACACCAGAAAGTGATATTACTGGCGACAACTTCAGAACTCTTTCTACAATAATACTTTCAGGTCCTGACTCTGAAGTTATAATTGACTCTAATGAATTTGAGATTCCACGTGAGAAATTCAAAATTCCATCAGAGATTTCCCTAGGAATAGGTTTTGGGGAACGTTTAAAATGGTTTGCCGCGGCAGAATATACACTACAAGGAACCAGCAGCACGACAAACAGATCTTTTGCCCCAACAAATGCAACATTCACAGACGCAACCTCCTATAAATTTGGCGGGTACTATATCCCTGACTACAACAGCATCTCTAGCTACTGGAGTAGAGCGACTTATAGAGGTGGAATACGTTATGAAGAAACTGGACTACAATTAAACGGAGAAGACATCAACGAGTTTGGCATATCTTTTGGAATAGGTATCCCAGTGGGACAACGTGGTGCTTTTTCAAATGCAAACATTGGGTTTGAATACGGACAACGAGGCACTACTTCAAGCGGCTTGATTAAAGAAAACTTCTTCAGTATCTCGCTAGGACTATCACTTAATGATAGATGGTTCCAGAAAAGAAAATATAATTAAGAATACAAAAATCATCATTATGAACCTTAAAACTACTTTTTTAGCACTATTAGCTCTTCTCAGTATTGCTTTCGCGAAAGCGCAAGAACCAGGAGATTGTAATGTTATGTTGAGCATATATGCAGAAAATGCAAAAGCAAAAAATTACGACGAAGCATACAAACAACTGGATGATTTACTTGCAAAATGCCCTAAAGTAAGCGCTGCCATTTATCAATATGGTGAACTTATTTATGAACACCGCTTAAGAAAAGATATAGGTGTAAAAGAAGATAATGCCCAAGGATTAATTGACATGCTTAACGGTCAAATTCACTTATTCCCAAATGCAGTAAACGCTAGTAAGAAAAAAGTAGAACTCGCTAGTAAAATGTACAAGTTTAAT
>JALZUY010000224.1 GCA_023301395.1 Nonlabens sp. | reverse complement strand
GAAAACAACTTGTAGCCCATCACTAATTTGAAAAAATGCAGCAACAACTAATAGACTCGAGGCTATTTGAACCACTTCATTGTCTTGAATATAGAGCCATAAAACAGTTTATTGTAATTTATCCCCTATCGATCAGTTTTAATTTCTATTCATTATATCGAGGCTTTATAATAGTTAAGGGATCTTAAGAGCTCTTACAATTTAACCGAAGGCATCTTATCGCTTTTAGAATTACACCTTTCGCGAGAGCAAAATAGTATTAAGCAACAGGAAGATTAAAAGTAAATGTACTTCCTGTATTCTGCAAACTCATCACGGTAATTGAAGATTGATGTAAGTCCAGTATTTTCTTAACAATAGCAAGTCCTAAACCAGCACCGTTTTTTGCAAAGCTCTCACTGGATTGTTTGAATCGTTCAAAAATACTCGATTGCATTTCTGGAGCTATTCCTATTCCTGAATCGTTAACTTTAATAAAACACTGCCCATCAGTTTTTTCAAGTTCAATTTTAATGAAACCATCTTGAGGTGTAAATTTTAAAGCGTTATCGATAAGATTTTGTAAAGCTCGCTCTATAAGACTCAAATCAGCATACACCAATATGTTTTCATTATTATTGACCGCTAAGCTTAATCCAATATTCTTCTTCTTTGCAAGTATATCATACTTGGAGACTAAGTCCAAGCATAAATCTGTTATTGAGAATTGCTCCATTAATGGCTCTATTTGCTTAGCCTCTAACTTAGAGTACTCAAATAATTGCTCCACTAGATTAGTAAGTTTATCACTATTTGAACTTATCACATTTAAATACTTATGAGACTCTTCTTTAGTAAGTGTCTCGGATTTCTCTTGTAGAGTATCCGCATAACCTTTCAAAACGGCAAGTGGAGTTCTTAAATCATGAGATACATTAGCAATTAGTTGCCTACGTAACTCATCTACTGACTTAATCTCATCAAGATTAGCGTTAATAGTATCTGCCATATCATTAAACGTATGAGCAAATACAGCTACATCCGTTTTTTCTGGCTCTTCTATTCTTGCGTTGAGATCACCTTCTTTAAATCTGCGAGCAACTTGAGTTATCGTTCTAAGATTTTTAGTGATAAACCATATCAATACAAATCCTATTAATAAGGTAAAGAAAGTTGTTAAGGCAATAGCCCCTAATCCAAAATTCTTGATGTTCTTATTAAATATATTACTACTCGCTAATTGATAAGCCTCTCCTGAAAGTATTATATATATATACCCATTTCTTCCATTGTTTTCAAATGGCGCTACTGAAAATATTTTACGCTCTGAAGGATCTCTAGGGTCATCGCCTAAGCAAAACCCTTGATAATCGGAACTTATAAAATCAGTTATAGGCTTAATATCTACAAAAGGGATAGGTTCATTAGGATTATGTTTAAGGACTACAGAATATAAAACTTCACCATCTAATCCTAACAAATACACTTCAATACTGCGATTTACAGCCATCATATCGTGCATCAAGCCTCCAAAGACTGCTTTATTCACACTACCATCTTCTAAGAACGGAGAAGCATCTGCAAATTTTTCATCTATAAGATGTTGTGCAAGTGGTCCATTTATTTCTTGTTGTGTAGCGAGGTGATGTTGATTTGAGAAATAGTTCGTTACTAATATGTAACAAGCTGCCATTCCTAATATTAATAATGAAAGTCCTAACCATAGTTTAAAAACCAACTTAGGAGTCAATGTAGATTGCTTACTCATAATTATATTTCTTCATTAAAACGATAACCTATTCCCCATGTAGTTAATATATAAATAGGACTACCCATATCAGGTTCGATTTTTGCTCGCAGTCTATTAATATGTGAGTTCACAGTGTGTTCGTAACCAGAAAAATTATAACCCCAAATCACATCCAGTAACTCAGAGCGACTATAACTACGACCAGGATAATTTGCCAATAGCACTAATAGCTCAAACTCTTTTGGTGATAATTCTATTTTTTTACCTTCCAGCGTAACACGTCGCATCTCCACATTCACCTTTAAGTCACCAAAATCTAACTCAACAGTATTAGAGGCATTAGCTTGTTGATTTGCAGCATCACTTCTTCTCATCACTGCTTTAGCACGTGCTTTCAATTCACGTATGGAAAAAGGTTTAGTGATATAATCATCGGCACCTATCTCAAGTCCTAAAACTTTATCGATCTCTTCAGTCCTTGCCGTAACCATTATAATAGGGGTGTTTTTAGTTTTGCGCAACTCACGGCACACCTCTACTCCATTAAGTTTAGGAATAGATAGATCAAGGAGTATTAAATCATAATCTTTATTTTGTGCTTTTTCTAGTGCGCTCAATCCGTCATTAACACTTTCAACCTCAGCATTAAGGTCTTTCATATGAATTTCTAATAGATCCACAATTTCTAAATCGTCCTCTACTATAAGTATTTGATTTGCCATAAGATAAATGTCCACAAAGTTTATCACAAAATAATCACGTCATTGCGATAAAAGATTGATAATTACGTGATGTTAATGGGACAAGATAATCATTAGTTTGTATTGTAAAACAATCAAACATAAAAACATGAAAAAGTACTTAGCACTAATTGCAGCTGCAACATTAACATTTACCAGCTGTAGTAACGATGATGACAATGGTGAGAACACCACCACAAAAAACATAACTCTTAATTTACAAGGTCTTGAAGACTTAGGATCTGGCTTTGCCTATGAAGGCTGGGTATTAGTAAACGGAACACCTGTAACAACAGGAGTATTCACTGTAGATGGTTCAGGAACTTTAAGCCAGACTTCTTTTGCAGTAGAAACAGCAACACTTGAAGCTGCAACAGCTTTTATACTTACTATTGAACCTAGTCCAGATCCTGATCCAGCACCTGCAGATTCTAAATACATCGCTGGAGAATTCTCAAATGACACAGCCACTTTAACAACAAGTTTCGGTCCAGCACCTGGAGATTTCACAACTGCCAGTGGTAGTTATTTCTTAAGAACTCCTACTGATGAACTTGCAGGATCTCCAAATAATGGAAATGATACTAATGGTGTTTGGTTCGGTCTTCCAGGAGCACCACCTACTGCAGATTTTAATCTACCTACATTACCTGCAGGATGGATTTATGAAGGATGGGTAATAGGTGACGCAGGACCACTTTCTACAGGTACATTTATAGACTTTTCTGCAGTAGATTCTGGAAACGGGTTTTCTGGAACTGCAAATAACGTAGGACCACCAGTACCAGGAGAAGACTTCTTCAACAACTTACCTATGGGAGAATCTACTCCATTCAGTGTAGTAGGTCGTAATGTAGTAATAACAGTTGAACCTGTACCAGACAACTCACCAGCACCTTTTACATTGAAGCCTTTAGCTTCTGTAGCAGGATTAGATACAGCTCCTAACTCACAATCATTCAGCAACAACGTTGCAGCATCATTCCCTACAGGAAGTGTAAGTAGATAAGAAATTTAAGACAACTTTGGTTGGTTAGTTTGAAGTGCCTCACAATTTATGGATATAAATAATGTGGGGCATTTCTTTTTACAAAGAATTCTCTCTTTTCAAACTTATATAAGGATGTTTTAGATATGCTTTCGCGAAAGCGTATCCACGGGCATATTTAACTCTAAACACCTCAATAGCAGCATAACCTAATAATGCACAACCAGCAAGCATAATAGCAAGCGGCAATAAAGAAACAGTTACAAAACTAGAAACAAACCAGCTAGCAAGAGATCCAAAAATCATACTCACTGCTCCTACAAATGCACTCGCACTTCCAGCTCTTGCGGTAAACGGTCTCAATGCTAAAGCAGTTACATTAGGATTTTGAAACCCTATAAATGTCATCATTATAAATAATGATGGATATACTATCCAAAACTGTGGCTCAAATAAACTCACGTGAGCTAACAAGAATAATGTAGTAATAACCAGCAACACACTCACCACATACGTGATTTGAAAAGTGGTGAAACGCTTGAGAAAAAAACGATTAAATTGGCTACCGGCAATAAGTCCAGCAGCGTTACTACCAAATATGATTGCAAAGTCACTTTGCTCCATATTAAAATAATCTAAGAATATAAATGGTGCAGCAGCTACATAGCCCAATAGTGCACCTATTACAAAACCACGAGCTGTAGAAAACAAGAAAAAAGCCTTGTCCTTATATATAGTCCAATATTCTCTCAACACAGGTACTGGATGTAAACTTGTTGCAAGGTTGGGTTTTGAGCTTTCGGGTAGAATGAATATCACATTAAACAACATCAAGGTAGCAAATCCTGCCAATCCATAAAATATCACATCCCAGTGATAATGTTCAATAATAAATCCACCTATGGTAGGTGCTATAATAGGTGCAACTCCCATAATAAGCATGAGCGTGCTCAACACCTCAGCTACTTTTTCATCATCAAATAAATCTCTTACAATTGCCTTACTAGCTACCATTCCCGCACATGCGCCTAATGCTGAAAAGAATCGAAGAGTCGCTAGAGAAGAAACATCCCAAGCATAAGCACTTAAAAAACTAGTTACTATATATAGGACAAGTCCAAAAATTAGAGGCTTGCGCCTTCCATAGCGATCCATAAGTGGCCCATAAGCCAGTTGTCCTAATCCTATTCCTATAAAGTAAGTGGTTAATGTAAAACCTATCGTACTGGTATCTACCTTAAAATCTTCTGCAATTTGTTTAAAAGCAGGCAAATAAGCGTCTATAGAAAAAGGCCCTATTGCAATGAGTGTTCCTAGCACGATAATTATACTGGTCTTTCTTCCCTTACTTATATTCTCTTTATTGACTTGTTTAACTTTCACGATGCAAAACTACTTTTTTAAACATGGCAAAAGCACACAATTAGCAAAGGTTTACAATTTCAAAACCATCATATATATTGTACTTTTAAGCCAAAGTTGACAAACATGAAAAAGACTATTGCTATCGCATTGCTAGCTATTGGTATTTATAGCTGTAAAAACACAGCCAAAACTGAGACAGAAGTCATTCTTTCTACTACAAAACAAATCGCCCAAACCGCTGGAATAGAGCATTGGGACGAGATAAACGAAGTCAAATTCACGTTTGCCGTTGGCAAAATGGGACGCAATTTATATGCTCGCAATTGGACCTGGAATCGTAAAACTGGAGATGTAACTCTTATTGCGCCGCCAGACACAGTGAAATATAATATCAACAGACCTATGGATTCTATACAAACTAGTGCAGATCGTGCTTTTGTAAATGATCTCTACTGGCTCATTCCAGAGTTCAAATTCATGACTGATCAAGGCACACAGGTCATAGAAAAAACCAGTGCCTTTGCTCCTATTTCTAAAGAAAAGCTTGATATGTTTACTATTATATATGACAATAATGGCGGCTACACACCAGGCGATGCTTATGATGTGTATTATGACCAGGACAACAATCTACGAGAATGGGTTTATAGACAACATAACGATACAATTATAGGTATGATGACCACTTTTGAAAAATTTGAAACTATAAACGGTATTAAGGTAGCGACAGACCATCGCACACCTGACCGCATGACTCGCATACATTTAACTAACATAGAATTCAACAAATAATGGAATTCAATACTTCTAGAGACCACGCATTACAATTAGATAAGGATGATTCTTTATCTCGCTTTCGCGAAAGCTTCCATATCCCAAAACATACAGACGGAACAGACTCCATCTATTTATGTGGAAATTCGTTAGGATTGCAACCACGCCAGACCAAAACATTCTTAAACCAGGAACTAGATGACTGGGCAAGACTAGGTGTAGAAGGACACTTTCACGCAGCACATCCATGGATGCCGTATCACGAGTTTCTTGCAGAGACTACCGCACAAATCGTAGGTGCAAAACCGCATGAAGTGGTCATTATGAACACGCTTACAACTAACCTTCATTTAATGATGGTAAGTTTTTATCAACCTAAAGGCAAGCGTACTAAAATCATCATCGAGGCAGACGCGTTTCCTAGCGACCGCTATGCTGTAGCATCTCAAGTACAATTTCATGGTTATGATGATAAAGAAAATATTATCGAATGGTCACCTAGAGCTGGTGAGCATACTCCTAGAATTGAAGATCTAGAAACCTTATTAAAAGAACAAGGCGACACTATAGCATTAATAATGGTAGGTGCCGTTAATTACTATACAGGACAGTTTTTTGACTTAAAGAAAATCACAGAGCTAGGACATGCCGCTGGTGCCATGGTAGGTTTTGACTGTGCGCACGGCGCTGGTAATGTAGATTTGCAGTTGCACGATTCTGGAGCAGACTTTGCCGTGTGGTGTACTTATAAATATATGAATTCAGGTCCTGGTAGTTTAGGTGGCTGTTTTGTACATGAACGTCATGCAAACAATTCAGACTTACCTCGATTCACAGGTTGGTGGGGACACAATAAGGACACACGTTTTAAAATGCGTGACGACTTTGAACCTATGCACGGTGCCGAAGGCTGGCAACTGTCCAATCCACCTATTTTAAGTATGGTAGCCATAAGAGCAAGTCTTGATTTATTTGCTCAAGCAGGTTTTGATAATCTTAGAGAAAAATCCGTGCAACTTACCAACTACTTAGAATATCTAGTAGGTGAATTAGATGGTGATCGCATCTCTATCATAACTCCAGAGAATCCTAAAGATCGCGGTTGTCAATTATCACTAGCCGTTAAAAATGCCGATAAATCATTATTTGACGCCATAACAGCAAAAGGTGTCATTGCGGATTGGCGTGAACCAGATGTAATACGTATCGCACCAGTTCCTTTATATAACAACTATGAAGACTGCTGGAGATTTGTGGATGTGTTGAAGTCAGAGTTATGATAAACTTATTTGAACAAGAAGGTATTAGGTTTCAAAAAGAGCTTTTTCGTGAGGTCAAAGAAATTAAATATTTCAAAGAAAAACTTGAATTAAAATTATTAGATTTCAGAAGAAACCGAGATAAACTAACCTTTTTAAAATCCATTAGAGTTCAAATAGATAAGGAAAGAATTAAACATCGATTAACTTGTAAGAGAGATAATTGTCAAACGGAAAAGGGTTTTAGCGTAGGCTATTTTGTAATTGACCAAGAATTAGAAAACATTTCGATTACTGGTAATGCAACTGAAAGTAAGGGTGATGCCTTCACTTTTGAAGAGGAAATGCATCTCAATGAAACTTTAAACTCTATTTTGGAAAAGCTCTCAAAAATGGACAACAAGTTAACTTCTATGGACGATGCAAATTTTGAGATTTATGAAGAAATTATAGAATTAAAGCACCATTACAAATTAGGTAGAAAGAACTTTTATCAATTAGCAAAAGGGAAAGTTTTCGATATAATAATAGACAAAGGAATGGATTCAGAAATAGCAGAAACAACTTTTGCAGAGCTTTTTAAAGGAGTGAAAAACTTTTATATCTCTTTGTAATAATCACCAAGAAATTAAATGAAAACAACTAACAAAAAAACAAATATTCTCATCACTGGCGCTGGTCTATGTGGTTCATTACTTGGACTGCGACTGGCACAACGAGGTTATCATGTAGATATACTAGAGAAACGACCAGATATGCGCAAGAACATTGTGGATGGTGGACGTTCCATTAACCTCGCACTATCTGATCGTGGATTGGCTGGTTTAAAATTGGTAGGTCTGGAAGAAAAAGTACGCGAGCTGTGTATTCCTATGAACGGTCGTTTGATTCACGATGTAGAAGGAAACACCTTTGCTTCTAACTATAGTGGTCGCGATGGTGAGTACATCAATTCCATTTCTAGAGAAGAACTCAACAAGTTGTTACTTGATGAGGCAGATAAGTATGATGATGCACACATAGATTTTGATGACGCAGTAACTTCTGTAGATTTAAAAAACGCAACAGTCACCTACCGCGATTCTGAAACTGATACCGAAAAAGAATGGAAAGCAGATGTTCTTCTAGGAACTGACGGCGCAGGATCTGTAGTACGCAAAGCGATGATGAAACAGCGTGACTATCTATTCTCTCACAGCATGAACTGGTTGCCGCACGGTTATAAAGAACTAAGCATTCCGCCTACTGAAGATGGAAAATGGCGCATCAAGAAAAACTTCTTACACATCTGGCCACGTGGTGGTTTTATGTTGATTGCCTTACCTAATTTAGACGGTAGTTTTACACTTACCTTATTTATGCAATATGATGGTGATGGACCAGCCTTTAATAATATAAAGACAGATCAAGAGATCAAAGATTTCTTTACTACCTACTTTAAAGACATTCTAGAACACATTCCAGATCTAGTAGAACAGTATAAAACAAATCCAGCGCCACCGCTAGGAACTGTGCGTTGCTCACCGTGGAATGCTTATGATAAGAGTTTGCTTATAGGAGATTCTGCTCATGCGATCGTCCCTTTCTATGGTCAAGGAATGAATGCGAGTTTTGAAGATGTAGTCGTTTTTGATAAGCTTATTGATGAGCACGAAAACTGGTCTGACGCCTTCAAAGCATTCTCCACCAACAGAAAACCAGATGCCGATGCTATTGCAGACCTTGCTTTGGATAATTTTGTAGAGATGCGAGATAGCGTTGCTAATCCTAATTTCCAGTTGAAAAGGCAAATCGAGATGCGTTTGGAAGCAGCTTTCGCGAAAGCGGAATACCAATCTAAATACTCACTCGTAACTTTCCCTCAAGAAGGAATAAGCTACAGAGAAGCCATGCTTAAAGGACGTGCGCAAGACAAAGCTATCTTATGGTTGCTAGAAAACGATAAGATTAGAGTGGAAGACGATTTAAACGATTTATTAAAATCCATCCAGCAAAAAACCGAAGAGGTATTGTGGATGCGAGGATAAAATGTAAAAACGAATGCAGCCAACCTCAAAGGTCTCCAAGACCTGTGAGGTTTGGCGTTTTTAAAAAGGAACTGATATTATAAACTAAGTAGTAAAATTAAATAACGATAGCCTAAACCTGTGAGGTTTGGCATTTAAAAAATGAAAATGTCTAAGCTAGAAGCTGGAAAAACATATCATATTTATAATCAAGGAAATAATAGAGAATCACTCTTTAGAGAGACGACTAATTATGAGTACTTCCTGAGCAAAGTAGAGAAGTATTTTCTAGAGTATTTTGACATTTATG
The DNA here is from genome assembly GCA_023301395.1 of Nonlabens sp. Taxonomy (GTDB): domain Bacteria; phylum Bacteroidota; class Bacteroidia; order Flavobacteriales; family Flavobacteriaceae; genus Nonlabens. Next base: position 448 of record JALZUY010000224.1, on the reverse strand, counting down.
CTTACTGTTTATTGGACAATCATTTCCATATCGTATTACGAGTAAAAGAGAATGTGAACGAAGCAAAAGCTGCTCAAGCAATTTCAAACTGTTTTAATGCTTATGCAAAAGCGTTCAACAAAATGTATAAGAGGTCTGGCAGTTTATTCCGTGACCGATTTAGAAGAAAAGAAATTGATAATGAAGATTACTTGAGAAATGTCATTACTTATGTAAGTGCAAATGCCGTTCATCACAATTTTAAAGACTCCGTAATCGAATGGCCGTATAGTTCCTATCACGTTATGATGGACAATCAAAAAACGTTTATAGATAAAGAATTCGTTTTACAATTATTTGACGGATTAGATAATTATAAACTATTTTCATCTCATAAAGATTTGGATTTAGAAGAACTAGAATAAATACCGCCAAACCTCACAGGTCTTGGAGACCTTTGAGGTTGGCT
>JALZUY010000223.1 GCA_023301395.1 Nonlabens sp. | reverse complement strand
CACCTTAAATTTTAGGCGCAACTTCCCCTTAAACTGTAAATGGGTTTTTAAGTTCAGAGGCGTTCGCTCTGCATGTATAGCTAGGTTAGCTATTTAGAACATGTTCTGTTCCATCGCTCAATTGCGGTTAGCAAGAGCATATTTCTAAGTCTTAGTTGATGAAGCATAATTAAAAAGTGCCGTAACTTTTTGAAGATTAGTCATAACATCAATACGTGTCATTTGCGTCTTGCAAATCCTGCATTCTCCCTTGCCCATAAGATTTACCGTATTGGTTGGCAGTATATGAAAACTACCTAATAAAAGCCGTTTAGGTTTTCTGCATTTAGAGCAATACATTTCACCATCTTTGCAAGGCTGCTTGCGTTTAGCTTGGCGCTTATCAAGAAAAGCTTTGAGGTCTGATCCATGAATGACAATTATTCTCGATTGATCAATCGGCTTTAAACCATCTTTGACCCATTTTCTTACCGTATTAGGATCGACGGAATAGAGCTTTGCAATTGCTTTCACGGTGTAACTCCGCTTGGCTCTGATAAGTCGTGTATCATAGCTGCGCTGCATTAAGTATTTCCTACCGCCTTGGTTTCCATCCAGCTCAGAACTGTTTCACGGCTCCAAAGCTGAATATTTCCAAGCATAGTCGGTTTAGGAAATGAAGGGTCGTCTCTGCGTATCTTATAAAGCTGTGTGCGGGATATACCGCCCAGCTCTCGACGTATATCGGTTAAGCGCCAATAAGCACGGCTGGGCGGGTTTTTTGTATCTACTGTCATAAGGTCTCCTAAGACAAGCGTGCACACACTCCCCATGATCGGCGTGCGCGATTATTGAAATCTCATGGGGAGTCGTTCACGCACGACGAAGCGATCCGCTCTATTGAGCAGGAATCTGAAAGTTTAAATCTTGAAGGTTGATCTCGTTTCAGGTGAGATCAGGCATAAAAAAAAGCACTGATAAGCGCTCGGGGATAGTGACTAGCTTCAGTCGATTATAAGTAAAAACATAGCTTCGCTTTTAAGACCCTCACTAACCCTATTGGATTTGCGAGAGTCAGGGACCAGATTACCTTCTAAAAAGAAGCGTTACGTGGTCACCTTAATTCAAACCCAAGAACCTATGTGGGACTCTTTGACATCAGACTTGAACCTAAGAAGAATCGCAGACATGCGAACTCACATCGTGGATAACACAAAAATCTCAAAAGTGGAACTGGGATTTTGTTAATGGGTGTTAAAACATGTTAGTTAATGTTCACGCCCGCGCTGGAAACTCCAAAACCTTACGATCTTCTCCATCGCAGAAGCTAGACCAAGCCTCCATCATCGCGCGCCTTTTCTCCAGAGCCGTAGAACGCCTATAGGCGGCTTCAGTTTTATTCTTGAGTCCATGCGCCAATGCAGCTTCAATTGTTTCTCGCTGGAAGTGAGTACGGTCACCAGCCCAATCTCTGAAAGTTGAACGAAATCCGTGCGTTGTAATATCATCGCGCCCCATACGTCTCAAAAGAGCCATCGTTGCATTCATAGAATATGGCTTCAAACCTCTAGGGTTTGTGAAGAGGTAGTCGCTTAACGGAGATTCAGAAAACATAGTAACGATTTCCAACGCCCGTTTGGATAAAGGAACAGTATGCTCTTTACCTGCCTTCATGCGGTTAGCAGGAATAGTCCATTCAGCCTTGCCTATGTCAAACTCAGATAAAGTTGCGCCGCGTGCCTCGCCTGATCGACAAGCTGTTAAAATAATAAATTCAAGTAAGCGCGCCGCGATGGCTTCGCGGTCACGTAAATTCATCATAAAGCTAGGCAGTTCGTCAACATCGATCGCTGCAAGGTGCACAACACTCTGTGATTTATTCCATGCTGGCAAAAGGCTTTTTAAATTACCACGCCATAATGCTGGGTTATCACCACTTCTCCAGCCCATTGCCTTTGCGTAATCCAGAACAGCTTCAATACGGCCCCGCAAACGTGAAGCCGTTTCATGCTTAGTTAGCCAAATGGGTTGCAAGACTTTCAGAACATCAGGTGTTGTAATCTCTGAGACCTTCATAGTGTGGAGCGGCTTGGCATATGTCATTAAGGTTGCTCGCCACTGATAACGATGTTTTTCGTTTTTCCATCCCGACTCTTTTGCTTCTAAAAATTGTTCAACACACTTTAAGAAAAGAGGTTCACTTGCTCTCTTACGTTCATTGATAGGATCGAAGCCCTTACGAATATCTTGCCGACATTTCTCGGCATACTCGCGGGCATCAGCAAGCGATACATTAGAGTAAGCCCCTAGGCCCATTTCACGCCGCCGCCCACTACGGGTCCAAATATAGGCCCAGCTCTTTGACCCGCCGCGTGTAATATTGAGATAAAGACCACCACCATCGCTATAGCGGCCCGCGTCTTGTGCTGCCTTAACCTGAGTGGCTGTTAATCTGTTTCTTTGCCGTGACATCTGTCCCTACTTTCTACCCCACTTTAAAGTGGGGACAGCAGTAAACATAAATGAACATCAAATCACATAAAAGCGCTAAATGCCCCATAACACTGGACATTATAGAACATATAAGCCCCTAGAAGAACACCAGTTAGGTGGACCTAGGCTCCACCAAGTTTATTTTTCAAGAAAAATAAGCAAAGGGCCGCAAAACCGCGAAATCTTCTCGCGGTTAGTGCACCGCCCTTAATAAAACACC
>JALZUY010000222.1 GCA_023301395.1 Nonlabens sp. | reverse complement strand
GGTAAACGTAATGAGAGTGCATATGTGCCATTAGTGGCGCAAAAACTAGCCGAAATCTATAATACGAGTGTCGAGCATATCGCAGAGGTTACAACCTTAAATTCTACAAAAATCTTCGGTGTGTAAGAGTTGAGATACTTACATTTACAAACAAGAATATAATTTAGACGGATTGGCTCAATTTGATGACATAAGATTTTTTAATGATGCCGAGGTGAATATCGCACTTCAGAGTGCGGTGCGTCATCCTATGATTAAGACATTATTTCAGTATACGTTTCCTGATAAGCCTTATGAGGAAGTAAAGAAAATCGTATTGAACTGTAAATCAATTAATGATTTCCAGCGCGATGTGATTAGGAAAAGTGTGTTCCGTATTCTAGATGAAAGTTCGGCGGGATTAACTACATCTGGTTTTGAAGATTTAGATAAGAATCAATCTTATTTATATATTTCAAATCATAGAGATATTATTTTAGATACTTGTCTATTGAATGTGAAACTCTTTGATCATGATTTAATAAGAACTGCTAGTGCTATAGGAGATAATCTAGTTCAACGACCGTTTGTAAACGCGTTAAGCAGGTTAACTCGTAATTTTATAGTGAAAAGAGGTGCTGGTCCACGTGAGACATTATTAAGTAGTAAAAAACTTAGTGAATATATAAGGACATTGCTTCAAGAAGAAAATAGAAGTGTGTGGATTGCTCAACGCCAGGGAAGAACTAAAGATGGTAATGATGTAACAGAGCAAGGTGTGCTCAAGATGATCGGTCTTGCCTCAGGCAGTCAATCTATTCATGAATACCTGAATGGACTTAAAATAGTTCCAGTGAGTATCTCATATGAATATGACCCAACAGATATTTTAAAAGTACCAGAGCTTCTCGCAAAAGCTGCTGAAGAGGAATATATCAAATCTGAAAATGAGGATTTTAATAGCATTCTTAAAGGAGCTTTAGGTCAAAAGAAACACATACATATAGCGGCTGGTAAACCATTTACTTTTTCTAATGAAACTGGAATGGGAACAAATCAACTGCTACAGCAAGTGGTGACAGAGCTTGATGATACCATTCAAACAAATTATAAATTGTGGCCTACAAACTATATCGCTTACGATTTGATAAATAATTCAAAAAAATATAGTAGTCATTATAGTGAAAAAGACCTGACCTATTTTGAACGTCGTTTGCGTTTGAGAGTTAATGTTGAAGATGAAAAAGCTGTAAAAAGCTTCTTGACAATGTATGCCTGTCCAGTATTTAACAAAGAAAAATTAAGCGTTGTTGATGAAGCCTAAGATTCTCCTCATTTACACTGGTGGAACTATAGGGATGATTAAAGACTCAGAAACGAGAGCTTTACGATCATTTGACTTTAGTGAACTTCTTCATCATATTCCTGAATTAAAACAACTTGATTGTGAGATTGAAACCACTTCTTTTGAAGATCCTATAGATTCTTCAGACATGGATTTGAGTCACTGGAGAGTGCTAGGAGATATTATCAATTCAAATTATAATAATTATCACGGTTTTGTGGTGTTACACGGTAGTGATACCATGTCGTATACAGGAAGCGCCTTAAGTTTTATGTTTGAGAATCTTACTAAGCCGGTTGTCCTAACGGGATCTCAATTGCCTATAGGTGATTTACGTACAGATGCTAAGGAGAATCTTATTACCAGTATACAACTTGCCTCAGAATGGGAGAATGATGCACCTATTATTAAAGAAGTCTGTATCTATTTTGAATACCAATTATATAGAGCAAACCGCACAGCAAAAATGAATGCAGAGCATTTTGAGGCATTTAGCTCTCCTAACTATCCACCTCTTGCGATAAGTGGAGTTCATTTAAATATAGATAAAGGATTGTTGTGGCAAGGTGGTTTTGATCATATCGCTATTGCGAAAACGAAGAATTTAAAGCGAAGTCCTTTAAAAATGATGTATCGTCCAGAGATGGAATCACGAGTAGTAGTTTTAAAATTGTTTCCAGGAATAACACAGGAAGTTGTGAAGGCTATTTGTAACGTTAAAGGTTTGCAAGGGATCGTTCTGGAAACTTATGGAAGCGGAAACGCGCCAACTTCAAAATGGTTTATAGATATTTTAAGAGAAGCATTACTAAGCGGAATTAGAATAATTAATGTTACTCAGTGCCGTGGTGGAGCTGTAGATATGGGGAAATACGAAACTAGTGTCGCATTAAAAAAAATAGGAATGGTGTCAGGAAATGATATTACTACTGAGGCTGCTCTGGTAAAAATGATGTATTTACTGATTTACATGCCTGAAAGTGGCGATTTTAAAAAGTACTTTGAATCCTCCTTAAGAGGAGAAATAAGTGTTTAAATAATACTTGGGATAAGGATTATTTTTTTGTAATCTTGCCCATAATTAGAGAGGTGGCCGAGTGGTCGAAGGCGCACGCCTGGAAAGCGTGTAAACGGCAACGTTTCGAGGGTTCGAATCCCTTCCTCTCTACAAAAACCCTTAAAATCAATTGATTTTAAGGGTTTTGTTCCTTTTAACATTCTCGACTCAAAGGGAAAAGAGTCACTCTGTTCATTAAGTTTTCTCTCAACTATTACTTAATAAATGTAGCTTTTTAAAGCAATTAGGGATGTAGTTAGATTGGCCTTTTTTATCAATAATGTCTCATGTGTTTATTCTTTAAACACCTAAACTTGTCAAATTAGATGAGTAATTAGTCTTAATTCACCTAAATAACTAATTTGTTGAGAGCTGTATCTGTCTGGTTATTTGAGGATAGAGCATGAAAAAGCCATTATTTAACGTTGCTATAGTAATAGAAGTTCTGTTTTTTAAGAGATAAATTATATATTTACCACTTGACTCGAAAATTCAAATAAATCAATAAATCTTAAAATGAAACGATCACTTTCAATTTTGTTCATGGCTGTAGTAATGATGTTAGGTCTATCTACAACTGCAAACGCTAGCACAACTGCAAATACGACTAGCGCAATTACAACACTTATTTCTCAGGATGACAACGCTGCGGCAAACGTTACTGAAGAAGTTACATTCCATCAAGAGCTTAAAAGGCGTTATATTGAAGGTGGACCAGTATTTATGTCATTCGTATTGATATGTCTTATTTTAGGTTTAGCTATTGCTATTGAAAGAATTATTTATTTAAATCTTTCTACTACTAACTCTAAGAAATTAGCTGCGCAAGTAGAAGATGCTCTTAAAAGTGGTGGAGTTGAAGCTGCAAAGGAAGTTTGTAGAAATACAAAAGGACCGGTTGCTTCAATTTATTATCAAGGACTTGATAGAGCAGACGAGAGCGTTGAAGCAGCAGAGAAAGCTGTTGTAGCTTACGGTGGTGTTCAAATGGGACAACTTGAGAAGAATGTTTCTTGGGTGTCTTTATTTATTGCACTAGCACCTATGCTTGGTTTCATGGGAACTGTATTGGGTATGATTGATGCATTTGATAATATTCAAAATGCTGGAGCGATGGAGCCTGCACTTGTAGCTGGTGGTATTAAAGTAGCACTATTAACAACTGTATTTGGTCTTATCGTGGCAATTATTCTTCAAATCTTTTATAATTACATCGTTGCAAAGATCGATAGTATTGTAAACGACATGGAAGACGCTTCAATAACTCTTATTGATATTCTTGTAGACTACAAGAATGGTAAGCTGTAATTAACCCTTTAAACCAGATTTAATCATGGTAATTCATAAAGTATTTAAATATATAGTGCTTTTGTTGTGTGTGATCGCAGCAGGATTTTTTCTCTATACGATATCTGTAGGAGATGAGGCAATTCAAACTGAAGCAGCAGATGTAGCAAATGACGGTTCCTTACAAAACGGAACACTAGCACCGTTGATGTATCTATCTTATGCTATAATGGCGCTTACGGTAGGTATCGTTTTATTCTTTGTTTTAAAAGGAATTGCAAGTAGTCCAGCAGTATTAAAACGTTCTTTAATATCGATTGGCATACTTGTTGTGATTTGTTTAGTAGCTTATTTTGGTTTTGCAGGTGATTCTGTAAATGATCCTGAGTCAGGTAAATTAATTTTCCTGGATGACAATGAACCACTTACAGCGAGCACTTCAAAACTGGTAGGAGCTTCTATCTATACTTTTTATATAGTTGCAATACTAGCAGTAGGTTCTATTTTATGGACTGGAGTGAGTAAACTACTAAATAGATAAATCATGGCTAAAAGAGCAGCACCTGAGGTAAATGCAGGATCAATGGCAGATATTGCCTTTCTACTTTTGATATTCTTCTTAGTAACTACTACTATTGAAGTTGATAGTGGGATTGTAAGTAAGCTGCCTCGTAAAATAGATGAAGATGTAATACCACCACCAATAAAAGAAAAAAATATTTTTCAAGTATTGGTGAATAAGGATAATAGATTGCTAGTTGAAGAAGAGCCTATGGAGCTTAAGGATCTAACAGCAGCAGCTGTGGCATTTATTGATAACGGTGGAGGAGAAGGTAGGAAAGGGTGTACTTATTGTGAAGGTGAAAAGGACCCAAAATCTTCAGATAACCCGGAACAAGCTATTATCTCCTTGGTTAATGACAGACAAGCTACTTATGATTATTATATCACAGTGACAAATGAGCTGGTTAGGGCTTATACTGTATTAAGAAATCGTGCCGCAACACAACGTTATGGTGAGACTTTTGAATCTATGTATACTAGATATAAAGAATGGCCTGAATCAGAACAAGAAGAGCCAGAATATGGTGAATTAGAGAAGAAAATAAATGTCATAAAAGATTTATACCCAAGGAAACTTTCTGAGGCAGAACCACAAGTAGCAGGATAATTATGTCAAAATTTAATAAGAAAAAAAGTGGTGAGTTACCACCAGTGTCCACAGCATCTTTACCAGATATAGTATTTATGCTTTTATTCTTTTTTATGGTAGCGACCGTAATGAGAGATGATGAGATGCTTGTTGAAAATTCATTGCCAGCAGCAAATCAAGTAGAGAAACTTGAAGATAAAAAGAAGCTTGTAAATATTTACATAGGCAAGCCTAGTTCAAGTTATCAAGCTACTTTTGGTACGTCTGATGTTGTTCAATTGGGAGATAAAATATCTCAGATTAAAGATGTTTACAATTATGTGAATACTCAAAGAAATGCAATGCCTGAGAATCTTCAAAAAGAAATGATGGTTTCTCTTAAGGTAGATAAAAACGCTAAGGTAGGTGTTCTTACAGACGTTAAGGAAGAATTGAAGGAAGCAGAAGCTCTAAAAATTACGTATACCTCTACTCAAGGAGATCCTATGAATAATATAAAAAGAAGATAATTATTCTTTTGTAATATTTAAAAGCCGTTTCTTTTTGAAACGGCTTTTTTGTTGGAGCCCATTTCAAATTCATATCTTTACTTTTATGAAACAATTACTTTTTTTTATTGGGCTATTTGTTGCATTTTCAGGCTATGCTCAAGATGATAAAGATCAGAATGCCATACCTGAGGTGATTGATTCTTTGTATAGAGAAGATCAATTTTATATAGGTCTATCGTTCAACTTAATCAATAATGAACCAGATGGCTTTACACAAAATGGTTTCTCTGGAGGATTGCATATTGGATTTATACGTGACATGCCTATTAATAAGCGACGTAATAAAGCTATTGGGATAGGTTTAGGGATTTCTACAAACTCCTATAATTCAAACCTATTCATAGGTGAAGATGCAAATGGTGAATCTATTTATTCATTATTGGACACTGATTTCGATTTTAAATCAAATCGTCTAAATACAAATCTTATAGAAATGCCCATTCAATATCGATGGCGCACTTCTACAGCTACTAAATATAACTTTTGGCGTATTTATACTGGGATTAAGCTAGGTTACATTTATTATCACAAATCAAGATTTGAAGAAACAGGTAATACTGTGATACAAACTGATATTCCTGAATTGAATAAATTCCGCTATGCGGCAACTTTGACTTTAGGAAATGGGAGTTTTAATGCTTTTGTACAATATAGCTTGAATACGTTATTCAATAATAATGCTCAAATAGGTGGTGAGTATTTAAATTTACAGCCTATTAAATTTGGTATTGAGTTTTATTTATTATAAAAAATAAATTCCAGTCATTATTTGAGAAATCAGCCCTACAAAAAAACCGAAAATAAGTTCATGTCCTTTATGTGCTTTCATTGAAAGTCTTGAAGTAGCAGTCAACCCAGCAATAATAAATAGAGCTGCAACTATCAAAATGTTGGGAATCGCGATGCTTGCATGCAACATAAGAGCAAACCCTATTGCGCCACCTATTGCCATCATGTGAAGGCTTAGTTTGTATTTTAAAAATGCTAGTATTACAGCTACAAATGTTGCTATTAAAACTCCTGAAAAGAAATAGTATAAAGGAGTATGCATTCCGTCATTAAAACCACTACGTATTAATATAAGAAGTAATACTGCATATGCTACAAGTGGTGTAATACGATCTTTAATATTTGGTAAATGAACGCTTCTTACAATTCCCAAAAGTTTCAAAATAGCAAAAATGAGCATGGGCATTACAGCGGTAAGAATTAAAATGAGATACATTTTTAATTCTACAACGGTTCCATCAGTAAATGATGCGTTTATAAAGTACCATAAGCTTACTAGAGAAGGTACGAATATGGGATTTGCAAGATAACTCCAGAATCTAAGAAAAGCTTTCATGAGCGGTTTAGATCTCTTTACGTAATCGTGCTACAGGAATGTCGAGTTGCTCTCTATATTTTGCGACAGTACGTCTAGCAATAGGGTAGCCTTTCTCTTTAAGTAATTCAGCAAGCTTTTGATCAGTAAGTGGTTTGCGCTTACTTTCTTCTCCTATAACAGTTTCAAGAATCTTTTTAATCTCACGAGTAGAAACCTCTTCTCCATCAGAGTTGGTCATGGACTCAGAAAAAAATTCTTTAATTAGTTTAGTTCCGTATGGTGTGTCCACATACTTTGAATTTGCAACACGAGAAACAGTAGAAACATCCATGCTTATCTCGTCGGCAATATCCTTGAGAATCATTGGTCTCAAATTACGTTCATCACCCGTTAAGAAATACTCTTGCTGGTAGTACATAATTGATGACATAGTCATAAAAAGCGTTTCTTGACGCTGCTTAATGGCTTCAATAAACCATTTTGCTCCATCTAGCTTTTGCTTGATGAACATAACGGCATCTTTTTGAGACTTACTTTTTTCTTTGGCTTCTTTATAACCCTTCAACATGTTTGAGTAATCACGAGAAACATGCAACTCAGGCGCATTACGGCCGTTTAGCGTGAGTTCTAGAGCACCTTCTTTAATTCGTATTGTGAAATCTGGAACTACTTGTTCTACCATGCGAGTGCTTCCACCTGCATAAGCACTTCCAGGTTTTGGATTTAAGTGTTCTATTTCTTCTATAGCATCGCGCAACTCATCTTCCTCGATGTGATATTTTTCTAATATTTTTTTATAGTGCTTCTTACTAAACGCATCAAACGACTCACCTACAAGTTTCATTGCGAGCTCTGTGCTCTCGTTATTACGCTTTCGCGAAAGCTGGATCATTAAACATTCCTTTAAATCGCGAGCTCCTACACCAGCAGGATCTAATTGTTGAACTACTTTAAGGACTTGTTCAACCTCAGTAACCTCAGTGTAAATATTCATGGTAAAGGCAAGGTCGTCTGCAATGTCCTCCATGGAACGACGTATGTAACCGCTGTTGTCTATACTGCCAACTAAATATTCTGCGATGCTATAATGTTGATCGCTCAATCTCCTGGTGTTTAATTGATCTTTTAACGATTGGGTAAATGAAGTTCCAGATGCGTATGGAATGCTTTTCTCATCATCGTCTGCACTATAATTATTTGCTTGTGTGCGATACTCTGGTACATCATCATCACTTAAATAATCATCTACATTAATGTCTGGTTCAATAATTTCACTTTCTTCTTTGTAGTCATCCTCATCTTGATTTGAGAATTCATCATAGTCATCATCAAGACTGTCCTTGCTATCATCTAGTGCTGGGTTTTCTTCGAGCTCTTGTTTAACGCGTTGCTCAAATGCCTGAGTGGGCAATTGTATCAATTTCATCAACTGGATTTGTTGAGGAGAGAGTTTTTGAGAGAGCTTAAAATTTAACGACTGTCTTAACATGGAATTGATGATTGCAATGTGAAATATGATCACATCAGTAAAAATAACAAAAGCCCGATTTATATAAGCCGTTGTGACTATTAAATATAAACTAATACTAATATAACGATGAGTTTAAAACTAAAAACCCCAAAATCATAAGATTGATTTTGGGATTTTTGAGGTTTTAGTAAAGTCTAGAATTCCGCACTTCCTGGTGTACGTGGATAAGGAATTACATCTCTTATGTTACCCATTCCTGTAACAAACATTACAAGTCTTTCAAACCCGAGTCCAAAACCACTGTGCGTTACACTACCGAATTTGCGCGTTTCTAAATACCACCATAGTTCCTCTTCAGGGATTCCCATCGTGTCCATTTTTTCTTTTAATACATCATAACGTTCCTCACGCTGTGATCCACCTATGATTTCTCCTATTCCTGGAAATAAGATATCCATAGCCCTTACTGTTTCACGACCTTCATTATCTGGATCGTTCAATCTCATGTAAAATGCTTTAATATTTGCCGGGTAATCAAAAAGGATTACTGGACATTCAAAGTGTTTTTCAACCAGGTAACGCTCGTGCTCACTCTGTAGGTCTGCGCCCCATTCTTCAATGATGTATTTGAATTTCTTCTTCTTATTAGGTTTAGAGCTTTTTAAAATATCAATTGCCTCAGTATAAGAAACTCGTTTAAAGTTGTTCTTAAGAATAAAGTCTAGTTTATCGCGCAATTCCATTGGGCTGCGATCAGCTTGTGGTTTACTTTTATCTTCTTGAATTAACCTGTTTTCAAGAAACTCAAGATCATCTTTACAGTTGTCAAGAGCATATTTTACAACTGATTTTATGAAATCCTCAGAAAGATCCATGTTTGCATCAAGATCATTAAATGCTACCTCAGGTTCAATCATCCAGAACTCTGCAAGGTGTCTTGAAGTGTTTGAATTCTCAGCACGGAATGTAGGTCCAAAGGTGTAAACCTGTCCTAGTCCCATCGCATAAGTCTCAGCCTCTAATTGTCCAGAAACGGTAAGGTTAGATTCTTTTTCAAAGAAATCCTGTTTGTAATCTATATTTCCTTCCTCATCAAGTGGTGGATTTTTAGGGTCCAGTGTTGATACACGGAACATCTCTCCGGCACCTTCAGCATCACTACCTGTTAAAATAGGTGTGTGTGCTTGATAGAAGCCGTTTTCTTGAAAGTACTTGTGTACTGCAAATGATAATGCAGCACGCACTCGCATTACTGCGCCAAATGTGTTTGTACGTACTCTTAAATGCGCTTGTTCACGCAGTGTTTCAAGTTTGTGGCGTTTAGGTGATAGAATTGTTTTGGCTACTTCTTCAGGATTTGCTTTTCCTAGTATAATTACTTTTTTAGCTTGTAATTCTACGCGCTGTCCACTTCCTTCACTTTCTACTAGTGTTCCAGTTATGGCTATGGCGGCTGCGACATTAATCTCTTCTAGAACATCACTTTCATGATTTTCTGATTCAATAACGCACTGTAAATTATGTATGGTAGAGCCGTCATTAAGAGCGATAAATCGACCGTTTCTAAAACTACGTACCCAACCTTTCACAGTAATCTCCTGCATACTAGGTTCGGCTTGCAATAATTTGGCTATTCTTTGATGTTGCATCCTCAATTTTTTAAGAGTAGCAAATATAATTTTTATGGCATGGAATGCCAATGATTATCAAAGGGATTGTTGTAGATATGTTTTTGCAAAAGCAGATTTAAACCTTATTCATGCTCATCTTCATCTTTATGGATGATAGGAATCCTTGGTTTTTTAAATGTTTGCTCATTTGCAATGCTTTTTTCTAAAGATAGAAGCATACTAGGAAGCAGTAATAAATTAGAAAGCATGGCAAATAATAATGTAGCACTTACTAAAGCTCCTAAGGCAACCGTTCCGCCAAAACTAGAAACTGTGAAGGTTGAGAACCCAAAAAACAGAACAATAGAAGTATAGAACATGCTTACTCCTGTTTCTCTTAATGCACCATAAACAGAACGTTTTACGCGCCATTTGTTTGCGATTAACTCTTGACGGTATTTTGCTAGAAAGTGAATTGTATCATCTACTGATATACCAAAAGCAATAGAGAATACCAGAATGGTAGAAGGTTTAATGGGCACTCCTAGATATCCCATTAATCCTGCTGTAATGATAAGTGGTAAAATATTAGGTACTAATGATACTAAAATCATGCGTACTGATTTGAACATCCACGCCATAAACAAAGCAATGAGGATAATGGCGAGAGTAAGTGATAAAACTAGGTTGTTAATGAGGTAATTTGTTCCTTTTTGAAAAACGAGCGCTTTACCAGTAAGAATCACTTCATACTTATCACTAGGGAATACTTTGTCAATCTCTGCACGTAAATCTTCTTCTACACGTTTCATGCGATCGGTTCCCATGTCTTTCATGAATGTAGTGATGCGAGCATATTGTCCGGTGCTATCTACATAGCTCTTCATGAGCATCGCATCTCCACCACTATCATCTAGTAGAGTTGAAATCCCTACACGTTCATAAGTCGTAGGTAAGTCATAGAATTCTGGATCACCGCCATAAAAAGCTTGTTTGGTATATTTTACAATACTTACTATAGACATAGGTCTAGAAAGTTCTGGTGTTTCTATAATATGATTTTCTAGTTTGTCTAGCTTTTTAAGAGTTTTTGCTTTTGAAACACCTTTCTTACTTTTTGTGTTTACCACGATTTCAAGCGGCATTATTCCATCAAAACTATCTTCAAAGAACTTAATGTCTTTATAGAATTGCATTGATTTAGGCATGTCCTCAATAAGACTTCCCGATACTCTAATCTGGTACATTCCAATGATTGAAAAAACTAAAACAGCAAGGCTGGCAATATAAATGGCAATACGATTCTCTCTTACCATGCGCTCTGTCCAGTCTACAAAAGTACCTATCCAGCGTTTTCTTAAATGTTCTAGATGTCTATCTTTGGGAACAGGCAAATAGCTGTAGATGATAGGTATAATCATCAAACTCAGTAGGAAAATAGAAACAATACAAATGGATGCAACAATACCAAACTCACTTAAAAGTGTACTGTCTGTAAATATAAATGTTGCAAATCCACTAGCTGTAGTGAGGTTAGTCATTAAAGTAGCATTACCTACTTTAGTGATAACGCGTTGTAAAGACTTAGCTTGATTGCCATGTTCTTTAATTTCTTGCTGGTATTTGTTGATTAAGAAAATGCAATTAGGTATTCCTATTACAATAATCAATGGTGGTATTAATGCTGTAAGAACGGTGATTTCAAAATTGAATAAGCCTAAGAACCCAAAAGCCCACATAACTCCTATAACTACAGTCACTATAGATATAAACGTTGCTCTCCATGATCTAAAAAAGAAAAAGAATATTGCTGATGTTATCAATAAGGCCAATACTAGGAACAAGCCTATCTCATCTACAATATTTTGAGAATTTAGCGTCCTTATGTAAGGCATTCCTGAAATAACTGGGAGTGTGCATAAACCTCTGTTTTCGTGCCTATCTTGCCTGCTTTTCGTCAGCCAAGGATAGACACGCGAAAATCTCTTCCAAGCACTCGAAAATGACGCCGTTAGTTCGGAACTCCCAAAAGCAGGGACCGATAATACGATAATATACAGCTCATAATATACAGGGTCTGCCCGCTGTCCTTATGCACCGCATGAACCAAGCTGGTGGACGGCGCTTTACTGATGTTTGCCCGAGACAACCTAGCCGGCGCTGCACCGGCTTGCTCGCGGATCAGCTTGACAGCAAGCGCATGTATGGTTCGCTGCGCAGCGGCATCAAAGGGCAGATCAAGTATTTTGTCTCCGGCCCTCACCCCATAAGCTTGAGTCGCGGAAGAATTACACGAGGTCAGTTCGCCGTTGTGATCAACACGCATCACAGGCTGTGCTTCCGGGTGTGCTCGCGCTGCAGAAAGAGCCTCATTCGGCGCGTCATCTTCTTGAGAAGCCGCTAACAGGGAAATAACTTTTGTCGCTCGCGCAACATGGTCATTTAGGGCCGCCGATTCTGAGTCTTGGGGATTATCCTGATAGGCAAACAGTGCTGCACTGAGCTTGGCGACCCAGTTTGTCACCAGGTCGTCGTAGCGCTCCGGCTCAACGGCTACGGCATACACACTCTGAATAATTTCCGACTCGTCGCTCACCTGTACCTGTACCTGTACCCACTAGCTTTACACGAAGTGACCTCAATACAACTGTATTCAAGGAGAGACCTTGTGCTGCCATCGACGATATCACCCCAACGAGCAAACTTCATAGGTAGACCCACAGTGCATCAGTTTGATCTGAACCTACCGATAGCATTGGACCAGCCCCGCTGGTGCAGGTCGTACTGATTTACTCAATGTTAATCAGTTGGTTAGCCTAAAGAATGGCTAGCGCCGCAGCTGAAAGCAGACTAAATTAACCGATGCGCAATAGTTAGCTTGGGAGGTTCGATCGAGTGCAACACACTGTCTCAGAAGGCCCAATGAACTCCCGCCGTTCGGCAGCTCAGGATACGCCCTCGGTTGCACTTCTAGCACCGGCACTGATTGCCAGTCTCAACGGTTTATCGAAGGTCCATCCCAAACAGTGGCGATCGACGGGTGCCGTTCTGAGTATCGATGTGTCTGGCTCTTCGGCTCTGGCCGAAAGATTGGGTGCCTCGCAGTCCTATGGCGCAGAAGACCTGGCGCGTCATCTGACTGAGGTGTTTGACCCCCTGATTGCTGGTATCCAGCGTCATGGTGGTGAGGTTGAACAGTTTGCTGGCGACAATATCCTGGCCGTCTGGGATAACCCAGAGCGTAAGTTAGACGGCAATGTGCAGGCAGCCGTTGCCTGCGCCAGCGATATTCAGGCGCAATGGCAAAAACTCCAGACAGCCCATTCACAACCCCTGCAGCTGCGAATGGGAATCGGCAGCGGTTTTATCTGGCGCACAATTACGGGCGGCACCAGCGAACGCTATTGCTACCTGCTAGGCGGAGAGGCTGTCTGTAGAGCGCAGCAGGCCGAAGATCGCGCACCCGTTTCCGGAGTGTTGTTATCTGCTGAGGTTGCGGTTCACGTTGAGGATGTGGTTGCGACGGCCGAAGGTTTCTGTGTCGAGGTGCGGCTAACCGATCCGGTCGACGCGGCCGACGCGGCTTTGAGTGACCCTACAACACCGCCTATCGAGTACACACTGAACTCGAACGTTCTGCAATCGTTCCTGCCGAGTGTTGTGCACGATACGGATGTTTCTGGAGACCGTTGGCTGTCAGAGTTTCGTCGAGTGCAGATCGTTTTTACTAACCTGGGTGCAGCAGATGAATCGCCGTCTGTCGACGGCAGACTGGATGAGCGAATTCGACTGATCCAGGAGTCGGTCTTCTCGACCGGTGGCAGCATTCTGCAATTCGCCATTGAGCATGGCCAGCACACAATGCTCGCGTGCTGGGGTCTTGCTGGTGAGAGCTATGAAGATGACGTTGATCGATCATTAACCTCTGCACTTGCCCTGAACACCATCCTTAAGAAGACGGGTGCAGATGGATCCGTTGGCGTTGCTCGCGGTCGAGTGTTTTGCGGGTATCGCGGTAACCCGACTCGCCGGGAGTACGCGGTCGTTGGCAGCGCGGTGAATAAGGCGGCGCGCATCATGCAGAGCGCTGATGGCTCGGTGGTGTGCGACGAATCCAGCAGAACCGCCTCGACAACGGGATGTAACTTTACAACTTCTGGAATCATCAAGCTCCGAGGTTTCGACAAGCCACTAGTCCTGAATCAGGTCTATTCTGGAAGCGGGCCCCGGGACGATACCCATTCCGCTGGGTTGCTCGGCCGCTACGACGAGTTACAGATGCTGCACGCATTTATCGATAGATGCTCTATCCCAGACTCTGCCAGGGGCATCATCATTGAAGGTGAAGCCGGCATTGGCAAATCCACTCTATTGCAGGAATTCCAAAATTACGTGAGGCGTAAGGGCGGCGTTTGTCTGCCCTGTACGGGTCAATCAATCAATCGTAATGCGGCCTATCATGCATGGCCGCGGTTCTTTGAGAAGCTGGCAGGGCTCGCGCCAGATGCCACTGCAAACG
Source organism: Nonlabens sp. (assembly GCA_023301395.1). Taxonomy (GTDB): domain Bacteria; phylum Bacteroidota; class Bacteroidia; order Flavobacteriales; family Flavobacteriaceae; genus Nonlabens. The sequence goes on along the minus strand of JALZUY010000222.1, from coordinate 797 downwards.
CTCGCGTCTCTGCGTTTTCTAGCCTTGTGGCGGACGTGCATGATGGCCAAGCTCGGTTGCCATTACTGGTCGATATAGCGCACCTCGATATTCCAGATTCTGCGAGCACTGCTGGATTGATCGGACAGGCACGCCAGGACGCAATCGCCGAACTCGTGATTGATATACTTCGCATGCAGAGTTCCAGCCAACAAATTGTCATCTGCTGTGAAGACACCCACTGGTTTGACTCAGCGTCAATGGCACTTGTATGCGCCGTGTTACGTGCAGACTTCGAACTACCTATGGTTCTAACCCGTCGACCAATAGAAACGCAATGGCCCGAGAGTGTTGCCCGTACTCTGGATGTTTGTGATCTTCTACAACTTGGTCAACTCAACAAAGCCACTGCCCCAACATTGATCGGGCGTGCAATTGGCGCATCATCGGTGCCCGATGCTGTCGTGTCCTCGATCGTAGGGAAAGCAGGAGGGCATCCGTTCTTTGTGCAAGAACTTGCAAAAGGGCTTGTGGATGCAAAACAGATCCGCGTTGAAGATGGTCAGTGTTTTGCGCTCGATGGCTTTGACGACGACTCAGACAACAGTTTTCCGGAATCCATCGAAGGCGTCATCACCAGCCGAATTGACGCGTTACCCGCCGATTCCCGGCTCGTTCTTCGCGTTGCCAGTGTTATTGGCCGTCGCTTCGACTACTCGATGCTTGCCGATATCTATCCGCTGCGAGAACAATTGCAAGAAGGCTCGAAGGGGCAAGATCAGGTTCTGAGCGATATCCTTGCTGAGTTAGATCGGAAG
>JALZUY010000221.1 GCA_023301395.1 Nonlabens sp. | reverse complement strand
AAGGTGTCGATGGTGCTATTGATAATAGAGAATTTAGAATTTTTTCCGAGCCTACAGATCCTACAGAGACCGAAAGACAGCGTAATGGACGTCGTTTCTATGGTGGTGAGGTTGATGGTATTTCTAGACAACTAGCTCGTTACATTCATAAGTCAGTAAAAAGCTATATGCCCGAGATGAAACCTATGATGGTATACAGGTTAGACCGTTTTGGTCGTGGTGGACATCACAGGCCATTTGCAGATCTAGGTTTTCCAGGAATACGTATTATGGAAGCACATGAAAATTACACACAACAACATCAAGACATAAGAACCGAAAACGGAATTAATTATGGAGATGTGGTTGAACACGTTAATTTCCCATATGCAAGAAAACTTACTGCAGTAAATGCTATTAACCTAGCACAACTGGGATGGGCTCCTACTCGACCGCAAAATGTAAAAATAGGTGGTATTGTAGAAGCAGACGTAAAACTTAAATGGGATGCAGTAAAAGATGCCGTAGGTTATAAAATCTACTGGCGCGATACTACTAGTCCTACATGGGACAATTCTCGTTATGTAGGTAACGTTACAGAGCATACTTTAAAAGAAATTGTAATAGACAACTCATTCTTTGGCGTTGCCGCGGTAGGAAAAGATGGTATAGAAAGTATGATTAGTTTTCCAAATGGCGTTTTTAGATAATTTATTGAGTATTAATTTTAAAATAAACAAGCCAGTCTTTAAAAAGGCAGGCTTATTGTTTGAGTTTGTTTTATTCATTAAAAATGAGTTTCTTTAAGATATATTTCATTGATAAATTCCCTTTATGGGGTATTTCTTGATAATAAAATTTAAACGACTTTTAAGCAACTTAAATAACTAAACATGAAACGCTCTATAATTGCTGTATTACTAATTTCGATAATTTCTATCAGTTGTAAAGAAAATATTCAACCAGAGATAGAAACTCAAAAGTCAAACGTAATAGAAAATACTAAGGACGTATCTGCTGACAGTCGAGGCGCTATCGGAAGAAATATGTTTGCACAAATCGTTCAAGATATAGATATAGATAACGACAAGACGACTTATCTTATCCATGCCGGGCTAGGTATTACTTGTAACTTTGAGTGGGTTTTAAATAGAACCAAAAAAGCCAAAATTATTGCTCCTACTACATCAAATATTAGTTTACTAAATTTTGAATACTGTGAGGAGAAAAAGATATTCATACTTAGTTTTAAAAAAGTAGAAAATGATGAAGAAGCAGTGACGTCCATTAATGTGGATTTTTCACAACCTCTTAGTACTAAGAAAGGAGAGAAATATTATGTCTACGGATTTGATGCTACAACAGTTCAGTTGCCATTAGATGAAGATCCTTGCAGCACGGAACATATCCACATCTTTGAAGATGGTGAAGAAATCACACATGCACATGATGTTCCTCATAATAAAAACGAAGTTCAAGTTTTCAAAAATGAAGAATATTATTCGCATAGAATGACTCATTCTGGAAGTATTTTAGTAGGTCTCAAGCCATAATGCAAAGTCTAATTTTACTTATAGTCTGTCTGTTTAGCATACATAAGAATCAATCTGACCCAAAACTAGACAGCGTTCAAATAGCGATTAAAAACAGTGATTATTCAAAAGCAGATTTTTATTTCAAATCTATAGATACGACAGCATTATCTTCTAAAGATCTAGCATTGTATTATACATCTCGTGCTAACTCGTCTTATAATCAAGATAATTATGAGCAAGCTTATAAAGATTTTCTTAAAGCAAAGTCACTATTCATAATAGTTGAGGATCAAGAAAATGTTATTTTAACTAATAGATATTTAATAAATATAGCATCTTCTTTACATTTAGAAAGTAAATATATTGATGGTTATATAGATGAAATCTGTCAATATGCTACTAAAAATAATAACTCTAAATTAAAATGCTCGTGTCTACACTACAAGATAACAAGGCTCGACTTAAAAAATCCAACTAAAAATAACGAAGCTCTCAATCATCTATGGGAATATAAAAAAATTGCTTTAAAGAATAACCTACAAGAAGAAATTGATATCGCCATTTTTAATCTAGGAACGGTTCACATGGATGCACTGAATAAGGATTCCACATTATTTTATTTTGATAAGGCTACAAAAATAGCAGTTAAAAAAAATGATAAGGAGCACATTTCTTACTTACTCAATAATTATGCGATTTTATATAGAAGCTTGAAAGAATATGACAAATCGATAAAATATCATTTGGAATCGATTGATAGCGAATTATCTAAAGAAGAATTGATTACCAAATTATTCTATCTAGAACAATTAGCAAAAACCTACAGTTTAAAAGGAGATTCTAAAAACGCCTCTTTAACTTATGAAAAAGCTCTTATATTTAGTGATTCTTTAAACAGACAAGAACAAGCACTGGCAACAAATGAACTAGAAACACGATTTCAAACCGCACTAAAAGAAAAAGAAAACCTACAGCTCAAAGCTGATAAAGAAGCACAACTCGCCCAAATATATGGCTTAACTGGTGGAGCTATTATTTTATTTATCACTGGATTGTTCTTGTATAACAACCAGCGCAAGAAAAAACTTCTCGCTCAAAAAGAACAAATCATAGAGAAATCAAGAGCAGATACTATTCTTAAGAACCAAGAACTAGCGACTATAGACGCCATGATATCTGGTCAGGAAAAGGAACGTAAAAGACTGGCAGAGGAACTACACGACGATCTAGGAAGTACCTTAACAACCGTAAGACTCTATTTTGAAAATCTAAAAAGTCAATTCACTGAAGAAAACTCTCAAGAAGTATTCAACCGCACAGAGAAACTCATAGATGAAGCTTATGAGAAAATCCGTAATATGTCTCACACTAGAAACAGTGGTATCCTCGCCAGTAAAGGATTGATTCCTACGTTAGAATCTCTTGCTCATAAAATAACTGAAAGCGGCAAAATTAAGGTAGTAATTATACACCATGGGCTTGACAAATCTCTAGAAAACAGTCTTGAATTAACCATCTTTAGAATTCTTCAAGAATTATTGAATAATATCATCAAGCACGCACAAGCCAGTGAAGCTGTAATAAGTCTTACTGCATATAAAGACAGTATCAACATTATGGTAGAAGATAATGGTATAGGCTTTAAAAAATCAAAATATAATACTAAAGATGGTATAGGTCTTCATAATATAGAAACACGCATAGAAAGTCTCGATGGAACCATGGAGATTGATTCTCAAGAAAATCGTGGCACAACAATTAATCTAGATATTCCCCTAATATGATAAGATTGCTCATAGCAGAAGATCACCAATCGCTCATTGATGGACTTTTATTACTATTTAAAAATGATAAAGAGATTGAAGTTATAGGAACTGCCCGAGATGGGAAAGAACTTTTAGAGAAATTAAATTTTAAAAAAACTGATGTTTTACTTACCGATATCAGTATGCCTCGCATGAATGGTGTAGAACTCTGCAAAAAAGCACTTGAAATTCAACCTAGCTTGAATGTCGTGGCTTTTTCTATGTATAATAATGAAGAAGCCGTAAAAGAAATGATAGAAGCTGGTGTCTATGGATATATATTAAAGACGAGTAGTTTAAGTGAAGTAAGAACTGCCATTTTAAAAGTTCATCAAGGACAACGTTACTTTGACTCTTCTATTAATATAGAAGAAATAGAAAAAGACGAAAAGTCCATAAAAAAAACAATTCTATCTCCTAGCGAAAAGGAAATCTTAAGACATATTGCACAAGGAAAAACATCATCTGAAATTGCCCATATTCGATTTACTGCAGTCAGCACCATCATTAAACATCGTAAAAATATCATTCAAAAACTAAGCTTAGAAGGCAAAGGAGAATTGTTAAGATATGCACTACAAAAACACCAGCATTACAAATAGTTAACAATCGTTAAATATATAG
>JALZUY010000220.1 GCA_023301395.1 Nonlabens sp. | reverse complement strand
GCTTCACTCTGGCAAAAATATTTCAAAGAATCTGGAATTTTATATCTCATCTCTTCAGCTACTCTGAAAAAGTGATCTACGCTATTACGACTTGTTAAAATAATTGCAGTATGCTTACTGATATCTATTTTTTGCTCGCGCACTTCCTTAGAAGAAACGCCTTCTACATGAATAAACGAACGGAAGTCTATCTTAACTTTAGTACGATCTACTAAAGTTTGATAGGGTGAATTTTCCATTTTAGGTTCAGGTTGGGAAACTAAAATTGTCTTCACTTTCATAGGCTTGCTTTTGTTTATTAGTCGGCTGTCAGTAGCATAATATACTTATATAAAAGTAGATAGGGTGCTATTTCGAGCGTGCAAAGATACAAAATAAAATAAAAGGAGTGGTTTAGAAAACTTTTAGAATATATATAAAGAATGATGAAGTTATAAACGAGGAATATGAAAATACTAACAATACTCAAAGCTGTTATTAATTCAATCGAATCTGGAAATGCATAGTAAATAACAAGGTTAATAACCACTAAATAAAGACCCAAAATAGCTCGATACGTGTTTCTATGATATTCAATCAATTCTAGGATGTCATCAAAACTCATTAAAGAAGCTATCATCATGGATAAATACCTTTTTGTTAGTATAAAAACAGATAATCCTGTAAAAATGAGAGCGAAATTTTTAAATTCTAGTGATGTGTCACTTTCAATAAAGGCCATTTTTGTAATCCATAGGGCAAGTCCTATGGTATAAGCAATGACAGCTGTAATGCGCAATCCATCATGCGGATTCTCATTACGGGATACCTTAATGTATCGGTCACTTAATGCGGCACTTAATAATTGATTGAACTCATTTTTATAAATCCATTTTCCCACAGCTAGTAATAATAAGCAAGATGCTATCACTAGAGTTGTCCAGTTGTCATATTGAGCATGTCTTTCAATCACTTCCATGAGGATGTAAAAATAAGTTCTTTTATTTTTCGTTAATACAGCTAGGCTATTTATTTCCTTACTTTTGTCCTTCTTATGAAAAATTCATTGGTAATCATACCAACATATAACGAGAAAGAGAATATTTTATTGATGATTGATACAGTACTCTCTACTTATAAAGAGGTGCATTTATTGGTCATCGATGATAATTCTCCTGATGGGACAGCGATTATTGTCTCTCAAAATATGAGTATTTATGAAAACCGCCTATTCCTTGAGAGTAGAGCTGGTAAACAAGGATTAGGAACAGCTTATATACATGGATTTAAATGGGCGCTAGAACGAGAGTATGATTATGTATTTGAAATGGATGCCGATTTTTCTCATGATCCTGCTGATCTTTCTAAACTACGTGAGGCTTGTGAAAATGGAGCTGACCTGGCGATAGGAAGTCGATATGTGAAAGGTGTAAATGTGGTCAACTGGCCTATGTCTCGTGTTCTTTTGTCTTATAGCGCTTCAAAATATGTGCGATGGATCACTAGAATGCAATTACATGATACTACTGCTGGATTTGTTTGTTATAAAAGCAGTCTTTTAAGAAGATTTAATTTGGATAAGATTAAATTTGTAGGCTACGCATTTCAAATAGAAATGAAATTTAAAGCATGGTTGCTCAAAGCTCAGATTAAAGAAATACCAGTGATTTTCACAGATCGTTCTAGAGGTAAATCTAAAATGAGTGGTGGTATAATTAATGAAGCCGTTTTTGGGGTTTTAAAGATGAAATTAAATAGTTTGATAGGGAAACTGGATATATGAGAAAAACATTAATTAAAAATGCTAAAATCGTAACTGATGGAGTTACTAGCAATGGTGATATTCTCATTGAAGGAGATATTATAAAAGAAATTGCAGATAGTATAAGTGCTAAAGATGGTAATACACACATTATTGATGCTGAAGGTAAGTACGTTCTTCCTGGTGTGATTGATGACCAAGTACATTTTAGAGAACCAGGATTAACACATAAAGGGGACATCGCTACAGAAAGTGCTGCGGCTGTAGCCGGTGGAATTACTACCTACATGGAAATGCCTAACACTTCTCCACAAACTACAACTATTGTAGAATGGGAAAAGAAAATGGCAACTGCTGCTGCTGACAGTCATGCAAACTATGCGTTCATGTTTGGCGGGACAAATGATAATCTTGAAGAAGTTTTAAAAGTTGATATCACAAGAGTTCCAGCGTTGAAACTATTCTTAGGTTCTTCAACGGGAAACATGCTGGTTGATGATAAAGAAGTTCTTAAAAAAATATTCTCTAATGTGAAATTGCGAATAGCTCTACACTGTGAGGATGAGGCAACTATCAAAGAAAATTTAAAGAAAGCAATCGATACTTATGGAGATGATATTCCTATGGATCAACATCCTATTATAAGAAGTGAAGACGCTTGTTATATAAGTAGCTCTGGAGCGATTGAACTAGCTAAGCAAACAGGTGGAAGAATACATGTTTTTCACCTCTCCACTGGAAAGGAAACAAAACTATTCAGTAATAAAAAGCCTATTCAAGAAAAGCAAATCACATCTGAGGTTTGTATACATCACTTATGGTTTAGTGATGAAGAATATGCCACTAAAGGTTCTTTAATTAAATGGAATCCAGCAGTTAAAACAGCAAAAGATAGAGATCAATTATGGGAAGCCTTACTTGATGATCGTATAGATGTTATAGCGACAGATCATGCACCACATACCATAGATGAGAAGTCAAACTCTTATTTAAATTGCCCTAGTGGTGGACCGTTAGTACAACACGCGTTACCAGCAATGATGCAATTTGTTGCACAAGATAAAATAACTATAGAAAAAGTAGTAGAGAAGATGTGCCATAATCCAGCGTTGCTTTTTGATATCGCTGATCGCGGTTATATAAGAGAAGGTTATAAAGCAGATCTCGTTATAGTTGATCCTAATAACCCATGGACGGTAACTAAAGATAATATACTTGCAAAATGTGGATGGTCTCCTTTTGAAGGAGTAACCTTTAACAGTCGTATCTCGCACACATTTGTAAACGGTCATTTAGCTTATCAAAACTTTAAAGTAAGCGATTCTAAAAATGCTCAGGCTCTTAAATTCCAGAGATGAAAAGAATACTAGCTATTTTATCTATTATCATATTGAGTTCTTGCTCAGGAATTAAAAAAACTCCTGAGCCTGATCCATTTTTTGATACAGAAAAGATGGCCGCAATCATGACCGATGTTTATCTCGTAGAAGGTTCCATGACAGCTAATCGTAAGTCCTTTGTGGATCTAGGAGTAGTGCCGGATGAGTACATTTATGAAAAGCACGGTATAGATAGCATATCGTTCAAGCAAAACTTTCATTACTATGCAGATCGTGTTGAGAATTTCCTAGAAGTTTTTGATATTGTAGATGCTAAACTTACCATTATTAAAGACAGCATAAACGCCAGACAGTTTAATTCCAAAGAGAAAGTACCTCAACTCAAATCTTTAAAAGATATTGAAATGTCAGATTCTCTAAAAAGTTATCCTACAGATAACAAATAATAATCACTAACTCTTTTTATAGTTTTCTCAAGAGGCGTGTACTCAAATTCAATATGACTTTCAATCTTTGAACCGTCATAATCACTATGAGAAGTTAGCGATTCTACGGTAGCGCGTTCCAGTCCTCTATCAAAACCTATCCAGTGACCTATTTTCATAGTGCCAGAAACGAAGAAGAGCATCCATTTTGATAATTTAATTTTGGGAGGAGATTTATCTAAACTATGACTTATTTTATGAAGAATTTCTTTGTAGCTATGAGATGATTTTACTAGAATAAAGCGCTCATTAATAACTGTAGAATTCATCAACTCAGTCATCGATCTAGCAACATCTCTTACATCTACAAAACCACTAGAACCGTCTGTGTAAAACGGTTGTTTTTTAAAAGTTTGAGAAAATATCTTGCCAGAGCCACTTTCCCAGTTGCCTTCTCCTAGAATAATCCCTGGATTGACAATAATAATTTTCATTCCTTCTTGAGTCGCACGCCATGCTTCCATCTCACCACCATATTTTGAAATAGCATAATTGCTGTTTTTTGCATCGAGATTGAAGAAATCTTCCTCATTAATAGCACGTTGACCTATAGGGTCGCCTAGTGTAGCAATACTACTTACATAACATAATTTTTCTATATTATGAGCCTGTGCTGTATTAATGACATTTGAAGTACCAGTAACGTTTGCTTTCTTCATTTTCCAGAAAGGAACACTTTCGATAACTGCCGCACAGTGATATACTTGAGAAATACCTTTCATTGCTTCTTCTAGACTTGGGATTTCTAAAATATCGCCTTGAATCCATTCTATATCGTCCACTAACGACTCTTTTCCAGATCCATAAGAATTAAAAATAGCACGCGTTTTATCGATACTCTTAAGTTCTCGATATAATGCTCTTGTGGGAATACCGCTTTCGCGAAAGCGATATAATAAATGTCCACCTACTAGTCCAGTGCCGCCAGTTACTAAAATCATATGGTAAAAGTACACAAACCGCACTTGAAATACTCTTAAAAGTGCAGTAAAGCCTATATATTTGCAGCTTAAATATTTTGAAATGGCTTACAATTTTGCAGAGGAATTAAGATGGAGAGGAATGATACATGATATCATGCCTGGGACTGAGGAATTGCTTAAAGATGAGGTAGTTACTGGTTATATAGGTTTTGACCCAACAGCCGATTCTTTGCACATAGGTAGCATGGTTCAAATTATTTTATTGATGCATTTACAGCGTGCTGGACACAGGCCTGTTGCCCTAGTAGGTGGAGCGACTGGTATGATAGGAGATCCATCTGGGAAAAGCGCTGAGCGTAATTTATTGACTCAAGAAATTCTAGACAAGAATATCGCAGGAGTACAATCTGTGCTTGCGCGTTTTATCGATTTTGAAAAAGGAGATGATCAAACACGTGCGGTTTTAGTGAATAACTATGACTGGATGAAGGATTTTAGTCTTATTGATTTTGCTAGAGACATCGGTAAACACATTACGGTGAATTACATGATGGCAAAGGAATCTGTAAAGAAACGTGTGACTGGAGATGGTGATGGAATGAGCTTTACAGAATTCACATACCAACTTTTTCAAGGTTATGATTACTTATACCTTTATGAAAACATGGGTTGCAAACTACAAATAGGTGGTAGCGATCAATGGGGAAATATAACTACTGGAACAGAACTTGTACGTCGCAAAGCAGGAGGAAAGGCTTATGCTCTTACAACTCCACTAGTTACTAAGGCTGACGGAACAAAATTTGGTAAAACAGAGTCGGGTAACATCTGGTTAGATACTGATAAGACATCGGTTTATAAATTCTTTCAGTTTTGGATAAATGCTACTGACGAAGATGCGATAAGTTGGATTAAGATTTTCACGTTCTTAGATCAGCAAACTTGTGAATCATTAATTGAAGAACATGCAAAAGATCCTGGATATAGAAGTTTGCAAAAACGCCTTGCTGAGGAAGTAACGATAATGGTTCATGGTCCTGAGGCTTATGAAACGGCTCTTAAAGCTTCTCAAATCTTGTTTAGTAAAACGGTAACTCCTGAGCAATGGAGTGAGTTTAATCAAGAAACCTTACTAGATATCTTTGAAGGTGTTCCACAAGCTGAGATTTCTAAAGATGCTTTAAAAGATGGAGTAGATGCTGTAACTCTTATGGCAGACTTAACTTCATTCTTACCATCAAATAGTGAGGTGAGACGCGCTCTTAAAGAGAATAGTTTATCCATAAATAAGAATAAGATTACTGAAGATACTATTATCACTACAGCTGATTTAATTGCAGAGAATATGTTGTTGTTACAACGTGGTAAGCGTAATTACTTTTTGGTACTTGTGAAGTAATTTTAGAAACGATATTTCAAATTCAATAATACATATCTAGGGAGCAATCTATAACTTACTGCAGAAGATGAAATGTCGTTAATAGAGCTAGTCCTGAATTGCTCTGTATTTGTCAAGTTACGAGCCATGATGGAGTAGGACCATTTACTGTTCATAGGTCTGTAATGTACATCTGTATCGATAAAATTATAGGTGTTATCTCCATCATTAATGTTTCCAAACAGGTAACGTTCTCCTTTTACCTGAATGTCAAATCGCTCATTGAACATGAATGATAAATCAAGAAAACTTGTGTTATCTACAAAAGAGTTAGTGAATCCAGTAGTACTTACTTCATTAAAACGCCATGAACTACCTATATGGTAATTGAACCAACCGCTGAATGCTGACCGAAGCTCAATATCTAGATTAAGGTTTCTGTTTTCTACTTCTCGTAATTGCGAGTTATTGATGATGTTCTTAAAATTAGAAGCAGTATATCCGACTTTTAATTTAAGGTTTGAACTTAACTTACTAAAGTAATAATCAGTTGTAGTGTTGATATTTAATAATTCACGATCATTAATGACGATACGTTCTGAAACAAAAGCATTAGGTTGAATTAATTGATTTGACGAGAAAAAATCATGATTCTTTGTATAGTTAGCATTTACCGTAGCAAAAAACTTGTCTGACCAATTACCTAGTTGATAATTAAAAGTCGCACCACTCGCATCTAGCTGATTAAAACTACCCGTTCCACGATTAAAACTGCGATATCCTGTGAGTACAAATTGATCATAGACATCCAGCACGCTTGCATTTGTAGTGTTATAAAACCAACTGGCGCTTATTTTATTGTTTTTATCAATTTCATAATTGAGATTCATCTTTGGATTAAAAAACAGCGGTTGCTGGCTAGAACTCTGACCTGATAACTCAAGAGTGTTGAATAACTGATGAATACCCAAGCTGCTTGTGATTTTAAACTGATTTAAATCGATGAGGTATTTACCTTTCAGGTATACGTCATTCACATTGTAGGTAGTTTGATTTTGATATCCTTGAGGTGTGTTGTTATTTGTTGTTCCGCTTTCGCTAAAGCGTAACACATTGTCGAATTGATCTCTACGATATTCGTTCCCTAGGGAAAGCTCTAGCAGATTTCCATTCTTCTTACGGTCTAGATAATGCGTGTTAAAACCGCCATAGAAAAGTCTGTTTTCAATATCTTGTTCTACTTGATCAGGTTGAAAAGTTAAGGAAGGAAATAAGTCGTTAAAAAAATACTGATTCACTTGATATTGTTGCGGTGCTTTCTCGTTAATAATTCTACCCGAAAATAGTAACACTTTACTATCTGTCAACTTATGGGTGTAAACCGTATTGTGATTAAATCTTTGCGATGCTGTGGTAAGTGACTCTATGGTAGAAGTGCCATTAAAATCTAGTAAAGCACCATCATTATGATCACGATTGCTGTATGAGGTCTCTGATTCTATAGTTTTGTTTTTAGCAATATCATAATTCAATTGCAATTTTCCAAAACCAGTAATCGCTCTATTATTTAAACTATAATCTTCATTATTAGTAAAGTTCGTGCTGTTCCCTGTAAAACTGTTACTGCTATTTCTAAAAAAGTCTTTATCATCCCAGTTAAAAAAGCCATTGGTTTTTATTTTTAATTTCTCTGTAGGATTAAAAATGGCATTAAGAGATACCAGTTGTGTGTTATTAAAATTAGAACGGTTGGCTTTAAAATTAAATTGTCCAGCCTGCATAGCCATTAAATTATTAATTCGCACGTTGTCGCCTATGCGACCTGGTTCATTATAGCGGTAGGAATTTATAAAGCTACCTACATCACCAATAAGATCTTCACCAGTCGTATTTGCACTAGCTAATAAGTAATATTTGTTTTTTTTGGCGAAGCTCATTAAGTTTAATCTACCTTGATAAAAGTTGTCTAGTAAGGCGTCTTGTCCTAGTTCTATATTACCAAACCATTGCCGTTTTGCATCTTCCTCTAGTGTAAGGTTTAAAGCAACTTTATTGCTTTCTTCTACACCTTTGAGTAGTTTGTTATTGGAATAATTGCGCAATATTTCCACTTTATTGAGTGGTTTTGCAGGCATGTTTTTGGTAAGTATTTTATAGCCTTTTTCAAAAAAGTCATCACCTTCAATCATCACTTTTTCTACTTCTTGATTATTGTACTTAATAGTACCATCAATTTCTACAGTAAGTCCAGGGATTTTTTTAAGTAAATCTTCTACGACATCTTCATTGCCATTTGCAAATGTTTTTGCATCTATAATAATCGTGTCGTTTCTTATAGTAATGGGCAAGTCTGCATTAATGATAATTTCATTGAGCTCTAGATTACGCTCTTCTAGCACGACGTTAATTACTTGTAATTGTACCAAATCAATGATTGTAATAGGGATGTCTTGCGCAACGTAGCTTAGTGATTTTATACTTAGAAAGAATTGACCTGTTTCTTTTACTTTTAAAGTATACTGTCCTGCTTGATCTGTTTGTGTAAATGCAGCAATGGTGCTGTCTTGCACTTTTTTAAGAATCACAGTGGCAAATGGCACTGGTTTTTTATCAGTAGTAGTTGCTTTTCCACTAAGTTGCGCAGTGGCAATAAAAGTAAATAACAATAGAAAAAGACCTGACAAGCAGGTCTTTTTAAATAGTTGTTTATGAAAATAAATTTTATTGTTTTTCAATCTCTTCTAGTTCCCATTCATAGACTTTTTCTACACCATTCCTTTTATAAGTCGTTGTAGTTGTTATTCCTTGAGGAAGTTTAGCATTTTGCCTTTTTCTTCTTTCTATTAAAGCATTACGGGATTCTACAGCTTTATCTTTAAAAGAAATATAATCACCTTCAAAGTCAAAATCCCAGTCTGTAGTATCAACTGTAGGTTGCACATACTCTATATGAGTTGCAATCCATTGATTCATGCGATCTGTTGTCCCACATTCTAGTATAGCACCAGGTAGTCCGTAGAATTTTCGAGGACCCAAACTTATAGGGATTTCTGTTGCAAAATATGCATAAATTTCACTACCTCTGAAACTGGCCGTAGCACGTTGACATTTAAAATCACCTATCATCTTTGTTTCGGTTGAGGAAATAGTCCATTCAATAGCTGGTAATATATCTTTCATTATAACACTTTCTTTAAGGTGTATCTCTATAAAAACTTTATTACTAGAGACCTTTTTAATAAATGTGTATTTCGGTATTTTAGCAGCATGCCTTGTATTAAAACCTTCCTCAGTTTCTTCTTTACTACCTAAGATTTCGGAAGGATTTGTCGTTGAAATTATTATGTCGCCATTTGAATTAAGAAATTCCTCGTAGTTTCTCCCATCGTGTAAAACATTGTAAGTGATTTTTAATTCCTTGTTCTGTTGAGAGAACATGATTAAAGGGAGGAAAATGATAATTAGTAGTGGCTTCATAGAAAATTCAAGTTTAAAGTTGGGTGTTGTTTCCAGCTTCTATAGTTGCTATCGCCTGACGTAATTCCATGCAGTCAAAAAAACCATCTGTATTGATTGTATAAGTTGTAGTAGTCGTTGTAGTTTCTCCTGTCCATATATCATAAACGCTATCAGTTGATGTAATTGCGCAAGGATAAAATTCTTCAGAATCAACTTCATTTAAAGAAGAAAATCCACTACTTAACATAAACACTGTTGCAAGTGCCATAAAAATTACTTTTTTCATATTATAAAAGTTTAAATGATTAATATGGCTCTAATTAACTAATTAACTAATTAACTAATTAATATGCAAGTTTTTGTAAGAAAAATATCAATATAATATTGAAATCTATTCCATAGCCATAAGATTACAACCTCTTATATCTGATTGATCAAATCTTCCTAAGACTTGAAAAGTGCCATCGGGCATTACTTTTCCTAAATCTTGTGTAGCTATGAATGAGCACGAATTATAGTTAGCTAGATCTATAATGTTGAGTCCGCCAGTTTTTGAGGAATTTAGTAAGCTTAATGGGTCATTGGTATCTCTAGTAAGCACTTGCATCCATGCTGGTGTCTCAAAATGAATTCCGTCGCTTGCATAAGCCTGCGATAATAATTCTGTCATGCCGTACTCACTTTGAATACTCGCTTTTGCGAAAGCGGTTCTTAAAATATCGTGTAATTCCTGCTTAATAATTTCTTTACGCATTCCTTTCATGCCGCCAGTTTCTATGATAATGGTTTGTGGAAGTTCTTGAGGGAATTGTTCAGCTAGTTGTAGTAAAGCAAACGTGACTCCTATTAAGATTATTTTTTGGTTCTTTTCTTTTAATTCCTTTAGTATGGAAGTCAGTTCCTTAATATTATTGAGGTAAAAGCCACTTGATGGATGATCGCTTTTTTCAATCCAGCGTTGCGCCATGTAAACCAGTGATGAACCGCTGCGTTCTAAGTAATGCGGTAATAATGCCAGTATCACATAGTCCTCATGTTTACCATAAGTAATTTCAAAGCTTTTGTCCAGGCTGGAATCATAGATTTCTAAATCTGTAACATAATGTTTTGAAGTGACCATTCCGGTTGTTCCACTGCTAGTATAGATGATTTTATGCTCATCAGTATTACTAACTACCTTATGGCTTTTAAAAAAGGAAATGGGTAAAAAAGGTATTTCTTTTAGGGATTGTGGATTAGTTCGTTTAATTAAGCGACAGTATTCACCGTAAACTTTATTGTTCTCCAGTTGATGTTTAAAGATGGCAAGTGCCTTTTCTTCAAAATTAGTGGATGAACTTATATTAAAAACAGACTGAAACAATAGTATAGATTAAAAATCAAAAGTAAATAAAAAAGCGCCGCAGTAGAACTGCAGCGCTTGATTTGTGAAAGGCTTGTAATTCTTATTGAACTACTAACTTTCTAGTTTGAGAATTTCCATTTTGAGAAACTTTTACGATATAAAGACCAGCGTTTAATGCTGATACATCAATACTGTTTGTCACTTCGTTTTGAGCAATTACTACTTGTCCTAAAGCAGAGTAGATCGTAACATCTACAGCGTTTCCATTTTCAACAGAGATTGTTAACTCATTTCCAGTTACTGGATTAGGGTACATTCTAAAGTTGTTTAAAGAGAATTGATCATTTGATAAGGTGAAATCATTTGCAACACCAGGAGTCCCTAGATCACCAGCTCCAAAAGTACTTGTAGCAAGTCCCCAGTTTACACCTAAATCATTATCAGTTGCATTAAATTTAGAGAAAGCAAGTTCCATACTTACTCCTGTACCATCAGGGAAAGTTGCGCCATTATCCCAAGATACTTCATCGATTACAGTTCCATTACATTGGATAGAAATTTCATCTGAGCCATTTCCTAGAAATGTTGATGTACCGTCATAAACATAATCAGGTGTGATACCACCGTTTAATGTGGTGTCTGCATTTGCTACAAAAACAGCATATCCATTTGCAGGAACAACTACAGAAGTAATAATTGTAAAGTTTTCTCCTGCGTTAGTAAGGTCTACTATTTCATAACCTAACATGTCGATAGGATTGCTTGTTGTATTGTAAACTTCAAAGTATTCACCTGCATTATCTGCAACAGCGTTAGGATTTTGCAAAATCTCTGTTAAGATAATATCGCCAGGATTAGCACATGTAACATTTGCTAAACAAGCTGGGCTTGAAATATTACGAGTTAGACTACAAGCACTATTTGCAGGGTCTCCTGTAAAGGTAACTGTAAAATCAACACCTTCAGTAATGCCATTAATTAAAATTTGGCCAGCAACAACAGTTGAAGGATTGTCTCCAGCAATAGTTCCGTTTCCTGCAGTATCTATTGTATAAGTAGAAGTTCCTCCACCGGTATAATCGATTGTAACATCATATAAATCAGCTCCAGAAGTTGAAGTCTGACAAGTTTCAATTATCGTAGTTAATTGTAAATCACATGGGAATGAAACATCAAAGCTTGTAGCGTCAGTTGCTAATACCATCGCTCCATCTAACATGTCTACTGTTACAGCATAAGCTGTACCATCGCTAACAGGTAAAGAGAATGGTGAAGTAACATTAGTGTTAGCCATTCCGTTAACAGTTACTGTAAAAGTGCCAGCAGTAGGTAAGTTAAGTGCTGTCCAAGTTATATCTACACTAGTAGTTCCACCTTGTAGACTGCTTCCATTTCCTGGAGCAGTTATGGTAACTGTAGGGTTAGTGTTTGCAGTAGTAGAATATGAACCAGTTCCAACAATTGCCTCAAATGTGATTGTTCCACACTGATTGTCTAATGTATTAGGAGTCGCTGTAGCCCAATTTGCTTGGTTAAAAGTAGCGTCGGGACCTGTTCCGTCAACTCTTTTTGCGTATGAGTCTAAATATTCCCAAGTTTCTCCTGTACCATCTACTTGAGTTCCATAACTATCAATTACGGTCATTGTTGTAGTTTCAATGATACGTACAGCATCATCTCCATTGTTATTTGCTGCGCCTGATACTTGATAATCTGCAACGACAAGTCCAGGGAATTCAGTATTTAATATTGCTTCAGTTCCTGAGTATACATAAACAAATGAGTTTGTTCTAGTACCGAATGGAGTTAAGTCAAAAGGAGTACCAAAAGTACCACCGTTTGCAGATTTCTCTAATGTGAACTGAGTGAAATCTACAGTTCCATTTGCATAAATTTCGATAAGTTTTGGTGTTCCTCCAGTACAAGTACCATCAACTATAGAAGTGATTATAGGTTGTTGTGCAAAAGAAATTGCTGCAACGAATAACATTGCAACGCTAAAGTAAATTTGTTTCATCGTTTATTATTTTTTGCAAATATACGTTATTCAAAAACCTGCAGCCTTGACTTTAAGGGATTTAATGTTAACATAATATGAAGAATTACTTGAATTCTTGAAAAAAATAAACACTCTGAGAGATTATCTAATAATAATCTTTGCCACATGATTTACTTCATCACCTATGATAGAAACAAGATAGATACCAGAACTTACTCCAGTTAAATCTACTGTTTCAATAGTATTGAAATCTGTTTTCTTTGTAAAAACAACTCGTCCATTAAAATCATAAATGTTTAATAACCCATTCTCAACAGAATTTGTTGCCACAATAGAAACGATACCATTTGAAGGATTAGGAGCAATATTGAAAGTATTTTCAATCACATTAGTCAAGCTTAATGGCGGTGGTGTGTCAAATGCTTGAGTTTGATCAAATCGATTATCAGAACTTCCTTGTGTTGCGCTGAAACCTAATCCACGATTTGCAAAAACTTCCCAAATTCTGTCTTGGTTAACACCACCATTTGCAGTCATGTCGGCCAGTAAAATTGCGTCTCTACCATCCACAAAACCTGGGTTACATGGTTGTAATTTTAAGCCATCGATAACGAGTTGCATTGCTATATTATTTCCACCTGTACCGTTATACAAATCTGCATCAAATCCATAGTCATTAATAAAACGCCATGACAAATCCCATAAGATACTTGCCCAAATTGAACCTATTCCATGTGGTGCAGAGAAGTTTGCATTATTTGTGTTACCATAAGTTACTGGATTAACGCTCATGTCAGTCGAGTAAGGGAAGTTTCTTATTCCAGGACCGGTAACGGACTGATTTGTAGCAAAAGTACCTATTCCTCTTGGGTCCGTTCCTTGATCTCCTGGCTCAATGGTTATCATAAGACCGAACCAGTCGCTCCATCCTTCACCCATTTGTTCGTCATTACCTAGACATCCTGGATTTGCAGGACCTCCAGTTAATCTTGTAGATATTCCATGTCCATATTCATGAGCAACAATTCCATTATCTAAACTTCCATCTTTACGGAATAATCCTGTGTTATTTAAGTCAACACTTATGGTTGCTCCATTCTGTAATTCTGCTATAATAGAATTTCCATCTGCTAGACTGATCATTATAGAAGGAATGGTAACAAGTCCACCATCATTTCCAGGTCCCATAGTAAAAGGAGCAGTTCCTACATTATTAATTACTATTACTGCAATAGCTCCTTGGTTTTGAGCAGCAAGAACCTTAGTTCCAAACTGACAATTACCACGATTTAATATTGCTATGTTTCCATTAATAGAAGAGCTGTTAGTATATGTGTCACATCCGTCATTAGCATCAGTAGATGCACCACCAGAATTGTCGTCAATTACTAGAGCAAGATCACCAGTTATTGCATTTCCTGGATTAGGTAATGTTGACCCAAAACCAGCTGCAATACCAGAGTAAGTTCCAGCTAATGATCCGTTATTAATAGTTAATGGGTCCACACCACCACTAGTAGGAGCGTTCCATAAAAACATATTCATTCTAGGGTTTCCTCCATCTCCTGGAGTACCAAAAGTGGCATTGTTGAATCCACTACCATCTTGAGCATCAGCAACTACATGGTCTCCTCCAAATCCACCATTTCCATAATTGTTGAATTGAAAATTACCGCTCGCTTCATCAAATCCATATTGGTACCATATATCATGCATGATATTATTCATGTAAAATAGGTTAACTGTAGAGCCATCTATGTTGTCGACGGCAGGAACATCTAATTGTTGTGGAAAACTAAAATCAAGAAATAAACTCCCGTCTGGAGCCGCGCCAAAGGTGTTACCATTTCCATCAAAATCTTCTTGAGCATACACATTGTTTCCACGAGTAATTGTAAACTCTGGTCCTATAGAACCATCTGTATCATGCCAGCCAAAAGGTGAAGCGACAAGATCTGCCGGGCTATTTACAATTGATTCATTTCCATGGTTAGGGCTTTCTAGCGGTAATGCATAAACATTATACCTAGAGTTATCCATAAAAGTTGCTGTAGTTTGTGAAACAGCGCTTTGGAAAGAAACATCTTGAGAATTGGTGTGCTGGTGACCTGGTTCATTGTGATTTGAGAAGTTACAACTTATAACAAAATCTTGCTCTTTTAATAAAGAACCAGTGTTTCCATCTATAGATAATAGAAACATATGTTGATTATCTATAGTTTCAATATACACTTGCCAGCTTAATATTAAATTGTCTTCCATTGTCACGTATACTGGTCTTACAGTTATCGGTTTTACAGAGAGCGATGCATTTATAAATTGAAGTGAACCATCTATTTGAGAGTTCACTGGTTGTAAGGTTCCACTAATGTTTAAGTTCTTTGATGTTATTGCCTGATTTATAGCATCCACAGCTGTAATAGTACTTGTAGTACTGTTCACTTTGGAAGTAAGGTCATTTGTAAAAGATAACGAGGTAGAAATGACTTCATTTTCTCTTATCAGGAATATTGATGAGCTATTTGCAATTTCAACTCCTTGATAATATTGTGAGATGTAAACGGTTTGGGCATTTAAACTTTTAGAGTACGCACTTGAGCTTACTTTTAAGTCTGCTATATCTTGATTATTAAGATTATATGGGCTTTCATTTTGCGTTAAATAAGATTTTGCAATGCTTGTAAAGTCCTGCGCAATTCCTTGTAAGCTTACTATAAATACGATTAGGGATAATATAATTCTCATAATTAATTGATAATCTATTGATTAAATAAAGCCACAATATACGTCTAGAGTGTCATAATTGTATCACAAAAAAATGTTGCGGCTATGAGGTTTTTGAACTTCGCTTTTGCGAAAGCGAATTCAAAAACCTACCAAGAATTAAAACTAACTTAACTTACAGCTAACAATGAAATCAAATTGTTTGGTG
>JALZUY010000219.1 GCA_023301395.1 Nonlabens sp. | reverse complement strand
TACCTGCTACAGCAGGGCCTTTGACAGATTTTGGTGCCTGTGATGATGATTCAGATGGTTTTGCAATGTTTGATTTAACTAGTCAAAATCAATATTTGTCGTATCGATTCCTTTTGAAGCCATAATTTCTTTAATAGCATCTTCATCAATCTCTCCTTTATCATTAGTATCAATTCCTAAACCTTTTAGAATATCCATCACACCAGACTCATCCATGTCTGCACCTTTCATCTCTTCCATCATTTTCATGATAGCACCCAGTTTCATGTCATCTCCTAAAACTCTTGCGACACCTAATCCCATTTCTGGAGAAGATCCATAAACAATCATTTCATCGATTGTTTTACTAGAACCATCATAAAGAACTTTCATATTCATGCCGTCTGACTTATGAGACATTAAAGTTTTAAAACTATCACCCTTTAAAATTGCCTGAAGTTGTACATTTTCTTTTTCAAAAGCTGCAGTGTTTTGTTCATTTATTGGATAATAAAGCATGTTTACTTTATCAATTGAATTATAAGCTTCTTGAGATTGAGCACTCATACCTGTTACATCCATTCCTAGAATAGATTTAGGAATAGTAGTAGTTACAAAACCTTCTTTCTCTTGACTGTCCACAAAGTATTGTTGTAAACTAGGATCTGAATTACATGAGGTTAATAAAAGGATCATAGTGATTCCTATGGCTGCTAAGCGTACGATTAGATTATTCATAATTGCAAGTTTTAATGGTTTATAATAAGACCAGGTGATGGTTAAACACCTGGTTTACTGTTTAATTTCAAGAACTAGTTAGTAGCGTCCTCGATTTGCTTTTGCCCTGGAACGTTAAGCATTTTAGTAAGCTTAGAGATTTGCTTTAAATCTATATCTCCAGATATGATTAAGAATACCGTGTCTTTATCATCACCATCTGTATCATTTATAAGCATTACTAGATTACGCACTTTCTTGTCAGAACTACCTTTGCGCATGTGGAATGTAAACATTTGTCCATCTTCCTTAACATGCATTAATTTCACTAAATTATTACTAGAGATATACTTAGTAGCAAACGAGTTTAAAGTTGCTGCACTTGTAGGGTTGTCTGTAGAATAAACACGTAGTTCTGTAAGGTTATCAATGATACTTTTTATCTCATTGAACTCTTTATCATCACTATCGATTTCTATGTTTGCAATAAGGCTAAACATCTCGCTAGTAACAACCGTTTCAGATGTGTTTTTAAGATTATCAAGTGCACCGTAATTTTGTGCCATAACCATTCCACTAGTAAGTAAAAAGGTTGTTATGTAAATTAATTTTTTCATGTTTTTGTATTTAAGAGATTCTTGTTTATTTAAATTTATTTTTTAATTTTAAAGACTTTATCTGTCTTGTTATTAATTTCTTCTAGAGGCTTTAAGTTACTACGACCATTATTAAATTTAGATGACACAAGTTGTAAGGCCTCTACTGTCGCATAATAAGCTTCTTTAGGATCTTCATATGTTCCTAGATCTGCTTTAGTTTGTTCCGTTCCTATATAATTAGAACCGAGTGCTAGTAAGGCTGCAAATCCTGCTGCTATACCTAGACCTTTAAGAACTCTCACTTTGGAGCGATCTACTTGTTTTTCTACAGGAGCAAGTTTTGCAAAGGCGTCAAAATTTAATTCCTTTTCCAACTCATTTTCAAGTTCAAAGGTGTTAAAGACACTGCGGTAAATCTCGTGCTCTGGTGCTACTTCATTTCCATTGAAGTAATTCTTGAGCTCTCGCTCTTCTTCCAGACTTGTGTGTCCTTCCCAATATTTGTTTAATAGTTCGTTCATGCGATTTCTATTTGATATTGTTCTTCTATTTTTTCTTTAAGCATTTTACGTGCTCTACTTAATGTAACTCTTACTGCGGTGGACTTCATATCCATTATACGTTCTATAGCTTCAAAGTCATATTGTTGTATATCTCGCAGCTGCAATACCATTTTATATTGCTCTGGTAAGGTATTAATCATGTTTTGTACCATTGTGACTTTTGCCTCGCGCTCCATCTCTTGTTGTGCATTGCGGTGATCATCTTCATAATTGCTGTGTACAATTCTTAAATGACTCGCTTGCTTACTTTTCAATCGATCTAGAGAGAAGTTTTTCACCATTTGCATGGCATATGCTTCTTTATTCTTGACCTCTTCCAGCGTATCGCGTTTCTCCCACAATTTTGCCATCACTTCCTGCACAGCGTCTGCTGCCTCTTCATGTGAGGTAAGCAAGCGTTTTGATAAAAAGTACATCTTATGTTGTACTTCTTTAAAAACAGCTATGAATTTTTGTTGGTTCATTGTATTGGTTCTACTATCATGACGAGCATGCTATTTTAATGTTACAAGATGTTTCATTTTTTTTAAATAATCCACGTTTTTGTAGAAATGATGGGTGTTTACATTTCGCTTTCGCGAAAGCAGAATTCCAATAAATCAAACTATAAAGAGATTTTCTGCGTTATATTAATGTGATAATTGCCGGTTATCTTTGATAAAAGAGAAAGATTCACTCTTATAATTAAGGCTTTTCCCTATTTTTAATCCCTATAAGCTATATACAATGATGAAATCCTATAAAAGTCTAATTCTATTGTGTCTTACCGTACTAGTTACAGTAAGCTGTTTTAAAGATAATGACGATAATTTTGCCTCTGCTACTTCCATAAAGAATTTTATCTATAGAGGTATGAACGCCTTTTATTTATACAAACCAGATGTTCCAGATCTTGCAAACGATCGTTTTGCAACTATTCCAGAGCTAGAAGAATTCCACAGCGTTTATAATACTCCTGGCGAGTTTTTTGAATCACTCGTTTTTGACAGACCATTTACAGATCGTTTTAGTGTAATCGTTGATGATTATGTGGCGCTGGAACAGCTTTTTGCAGGTACGACCTTGAACAACGGAATGGAATTTGGTCTTGTAGGTGAAGATGGAAGTGCAACAAATGTCTGGGGTTATGTGCGTTATGTATTACCTAATTCTAGCGCAAGTATGGAAGGTGTAGAACGAGGAATGGTTTTTAACGAAATAGATGGAATTCAATTGACTCGAGAAAATTTCAGTGTTTTATTGAGACCTGATTCTTATACTATAGGTCTAGCAGACTTAAGCGCTGGAGTAGCTACAGGTAATGGAATGACCATCAACTTAGACAAATCATCAATTACTGAAAATCCCATTTTCAGAACCGCTATCATTGATCAAGGTGCTCAAAAAATAGGATATTTAATGTATAATAGTTTTACAGCAAATTTTGATGAGCAATTAAATAATGCTTTTGGTGAATTACAGTCTGCTGGAGTAACTCACTTAGTACTTGATTTAAGATACAATGGTGGTGGATCTGTGAATACATCTATTATTTTAGGAAGCCTTATATCTGGACAATCTACCACAGACATCTTCTCTACCGAAGAATGGAATCCAGACGTACAGACCTTTTTTGAAAACAATCAACCCGACCGATTGACTAATTTCTTTAAAACGACAACTAACGCAGGATCTACATTGAATACTCTTGGACTTTCTAAAGTTCATGTAATTACCACTTCTAGTAGCGCAAGTGCCAGTGAACTCGTTATTGCAGCGCTAGAGCCTTATGTAGATGTGATACAAGTAGGTGATGATACTGCTGGTAAATTTCAGGCAAGTATTACCTTATATGATAGTAGTGACTTTGGAAGATCTGGAGCAAATCCTGCTCACCGCTATGCTTTACAACCACTCGTTTTAAGAAGTATCAACAGCGCTGGTTTTACAGATTATTTTGATGGACTAGTTCCTGATATTTCCTTGAGAGAAGATTTTGAAAACTTAGGGATTCTAGGAGATATTAATGAACCGTTGCTTGCTGCTTGTCTACAAGATATTATGACAAATGGTAGACCTAGTTTTAATAAATCACACTTTAGATATGAGGAAGTTAGTGGTAGTGATGCACTACAACCATTACATAATGAAATGTGGAAAGAAATGGAACTGAGTGACTATATGATTACCAAATAAATTGGACTCATTAACCGACCTAGAAATCCTCAACATCATAACTGATGATAAGGAATCATATTCCTTACTAGAAGCTCAACAAGCACAGTGCATTGCAGAGCAACGAGGACTAGATACTTATCTATACATCAACGATAGAGCTGCTTATCACAGACTTTCTAAAAAAGAGAAAGTGATAGATAATAGAGCTAGCAATAAATTAAGATTCATCAATTACTTGTTTGACTCTTTTATAATGGCATTACTCATATTTCTTATTGAATTCATAGTCGATAGTTTTGATGGGTTACGAATCAACCTCAACTGGAATAACTATAGAAAACTCTGGATAGGGTTATTAATGTTTGCTTATTATGCAATTCAAGAAGGAATTTGGAATAAGACTTTGGGTAAGATATTTACGGGAACTATTGTCGTAACAGAGAAAAACGAAAAACCAAGTTTAGGAGAAATCTTAATGAGAACAGCCTGTCGTTTTATACCTCTCGAGGCTTTATCATTTGCATTTATGAAGGATGGTTTTCATGATATTTTTTCTAAAACTAAAGTAATCGAACATAAAAAATAGACAGACTTGTCTGTTTTTTGAAAAATAGCTGTATATTTGCATTGTGAAACGATCAGAAATTAAACAGCATATTATAGAAACAGCCTCTCAGTTGTTTTATCAGAACGGTTATAACCTTACTGGAATTAATGAGATAATTGCAACTTCTGGCGTGGCAAAGGCCACACTTTACAATCATTTTAAATCCAAAGAAGAAATTTGTATCGCTTATTTAAAATATAAGAATGTAACTTTTCTTAAACAGATTGCTACTTTTTGTAATGCTAAACCGATTGGTAAAGATCGAGTTATTGCTATTTTTGATTTCCTCGAGTTATTTTTTAAAAAAAATGAATTCAACGGCTGCTGGTGTATTAAAACCGTTGCCGAAATCTCTAGAGATAATAAACTTATCCTAGTAGAGATTCAAACGCAGAAAAGAGATTTCATAAGATTCATAGAACAGCTTATCAATGAAAATATTGAGGAAATTGATATTCAAGAAAGTTTTATAATAGCAAAACAAATATACTTATTATATGAAGCAGCGGTATCTGAGAGTCATTTACATAAAGACTCCTGGCCTATTATCTCTTCAAAACAATTATGTCAAAAAATTATTTAATCATTTTTATTTAACCCTTTAAAGACAGACTATTCTGTCTTTATTTAAACTTTTATTATGTCAGAATTTAAAAACAAAGTAGCCATCGTAATAGGTGGAACAAGTGGAATAGGAAATGCAACTGCACAAGATCTATTAAATCAAGGTGCACACGTGCATATTGTAGGTCGTAATACAGATAAAGTGGCAGATGCTCCTAATCTATTCAAGCACAAAGTAGATATCACTAATAAATCTGAGGTTGAAAACTTTAGAAATTCTGTGAGCAACCTAGAAAATGTAGATTATTTAGTAAATGCTTCTGGAATCTTCGGTCCTAAACCGTTTCTTGATCATACGGTATCTGATTATGATTCTTATCAAGACTTAAACCGTGGATTCTTTTTTATCACTCAAGCAGTTGCAAATAAGATGAAAGAAACAAAAGGTGGATCTATCGTTAACATAGGTGCGATGTGGGCAAAACAAGCTGTTAAAGCGACTCCTTCTAGTGCTTATTCTATGCAAAAAGCTGGATTACATTCTTTAACACAACATCTTGCAATGGAACTTGCAGATCATAACATACGTGTAAATGCAGTATCTCCAGCGGTAGTTCATACTCCTGTTTATGATGGCGTTTTTGGCGGATCTGAAGAAGCTGCTACAGCGCTTGAAGGTTTCAATGCTTTTCACCCTATAGGTAGAAATGGTACGGCACAAGATGTTTCTAATACAATTACATTCCTATTATCTGAAAAGGCTTCTTGGGTAACTGGAGCTATATGGGATACTGATGGTGGAGTGCGCGCTGGTAGAAATTAAGAATATCTAAATACTTTTAAGCAAGGTTTTAATTTAATTATTAAGACCTTGCTTTTTCATTTATGAGAAATAAAAATATCACCATTCTAGGAGCAGGATTATGTGGTCTTACACTAGCCTACTTGCTCAAAAAAAGTGATTATCAAATCACAGTAATTGAAGCTCGTGATCGTTTAGGAGGAAGAATACTAACACAACAAACTATAGATCATACATTTATTGACTTGGGACCTGCATGGTTGTGGAATCAAAACACAGCAATTCTTGATCTACTCAATGAATTACAAATTCCTATTCATCAACAATTTGCTACGGGTAATGGGTATTATCAATCCATGGCCAGTCAACCGCCACAATTGTTCAAATTACCGGAAAATCAGGAACCTAGTTATCGTATCGCTGGAGGAACGCATTCTTTAATTGAGAGATTATCAGAATTCTTAAATACAGAAGAATTAAAACTTGATGAGCCAGTTACAATACTGGAAGAAATTGAAAGTCAAATTAAATTAACGACATCAAAATCAACTTATATAGCAGATTTAGTGATTTCAACTATTCCGCCGCGATTACTAGTTAACAATATGGAGTTTACTCCTAGCCTACCAGCTTCTTTAGTTGATATCGCAAAGGAAACACACACCTGGATGGCAGACTCCATGAAGATTGGTCTATCGTACAGCAAACCGTTTTGGAAAGAAAATGGATTTTCTGGTTCTTGTTTTAGTAATATAGGACCATTTACAGAGCTTTATGACCATACTAATTATGAAGAAGATAAGTTTGCTCTTGCTGGTTTTATAAATGATTCATGGAGTCAAGAATCGCCATCGCATCGCAAAGAAATGATATTGAAACAACTCGTAACCTTTCTAGGTAAAGAAGCTCTTGATTTCACTTCATATAATGAGCAAAGTTGGTCTCAAGAAAAATATACACATCTACCTTATAATCGATTTTTATCACCACATAAAAACAACAGCCATTCTATCTACAATGAGTTGTACTTAAATAATAAGTTATTCATTGCAGGAACAGAAACTTCATCACAATATGCTGGTTATATGGAAGGTGCTGTAAGAAGAGCTAAGTCTGTTTTCAACTTCATTAATAATTTATAAAGTAACCTATCAAATATTTAGGTATTACTTTACATAATTTTACATCTTAATGGATTCTTTACAACTCACCTTTATAGGTATTGGCCTCGTTAGTCTAGTATACTTTATAATTCTATCCGAATTATGATTAAAGCATT
>JALZUY010000218.1 GCA_023301395.1 Nonlabens sp. | reverse complement strand
ATATTTACAATTGGAATTTCAATTATTATTTATAAATATTTTGAAATACCTATATTGAAATTGCGAGATAAACATATAAAGCAATAGCATTAATTAGATAAGCTTCTAAATTTTTAAATCAATGAAAATGACAAACTATAAAGCGCCATATACTATTGCAGAGATAGGTGGAAACCACAAAGGCGATATGGAAATTGCCAAAGAATTGATCAAAGTAGCTGCTATTTTCTGTAAAGTCGATGCGGTAAAGTTTCAAAAGCGCAATAACATCGAGTTTTTAACTGAGGAACAATATGCTGCGCCGCATCCTAATCCTGTAAACTCTTATGGAGATACCTATGGAGCACATAGAGAATTCTTAGAATTTGACGTGAAGCAGCATGCAGAGTTAAAAGCATATTGTGAAGAAGTAGGGATTACCTATTCTACAAGTGTATGGGATACTACTAGTGCAAAAGAAATCGCTGGGTTAAATCCAGAATTTATAAAAATCCCAAGTGCTTGTAATAACCATTATGAGATGCTAGGCTGGTTATGTGAGAATTATAAAGGAGAAATTCACTGCTCTACAGGAATGACTACTAAAGATGAAGTTGAAGAATTAGTTGAATTCTTTGAAAAGCATAACCGTGCAAAAGATTTAGTGCTGTACAATTGCACATCGGGTTATCCAGTGCCATTTGTAGACGTATGTTTACTCGATATAACCACGATGATTCAAAAGTATAAGGATCGTGTAAAAACCATAGGTTTCTCAGGACACCATTTAGGTATTGCTGTAGATGTTGCTGCCTATACACTAGGAGCAAATGTAGTAGAACGTCATTATACACTAGACCGTACCTGGAAAGGAACAGATCACAGCGCATCATTAGAGCCAGCTGGAATGAGAAAATTAACTCGTGATTTAAAAGCAGTTCACCAAGCGCTAGATTATAAAGCAACAGATATTTTACCTATCGAGCAAGTTCAGCGTGATAAGTTGAAGTATAGGAAAGAGGGAAAATAAAATAAAAATAAAATCAAAATTAATTTCTGTTTTATGATAATACTATTTGATTTTTTAAAAATGGCCTTGGGAAGTCTGTTGTAAAAAAAATGATAATTTGTGAAGCGTTAAAAAGAAAAGAATATTTGAAAGTTGAATGAGGCTTCTTTGATTATTTCATTTGAAAACTCTTTAATGTATTGAATCTTCGTTTTTTCTTTAGCGAGCTTATTGAAATTTTTAGACAGGTGTCCCACAGCCTAGACTTTTTTGGTTCGTTTTTGCGGCAATGGCAAAAATGAACAATACTCATAATACTTGTTAACACTTATTAATGAAGTAGAGTAATAAAAAGGAAAAGTATAACTCACACTCTAACCGACAAAATATTTTAATCAGATTCAATAATTAGTGAATAATAATAAAATCAAAAAACCTAAAGTATTCATTCTCTTTCCTGATGGAGTAGGATTGCGCAATTTTGCATTTACTCAATTTAAAGAAATAGGCGAGCAGCAAGGTTTTGATATTACGTACTGGAATAATACTATTTTCTCACTTGAAGAAGAATTAGGTTATCCAGAGTTAAAGATAGAAAGTACCAGAATACATCCTAAAACACCTGTGATCAATCACGCTCGTAAAAGAGTAGAGTTATCGCTTTCGCGAAAGCGGACTAATGATAAAGTGTATCCTACCTATAGATTTCCATTGCGATGGAATAATTTAAAGAATATTGCCAAAAGTAGTTTTGTGAAGTTTCATGAAACTTTTAGTGCGACGCCTAAAGACTGGCAATCTTTAATGAATCAAATGAATGCTGCAGAGCGTTCTACAGCGCGTTATCAAGAAGTACGAGCACAACTGAAAGAACATCAACCAGATCTTGTTTTTTGCACTACTCAACGAGCAACACAAGCTATTGCACCTATTCTTGCCGCAAAAGATCTAGGAATTAAAACCGCTTGCTGGATTTACAGCTGGGATAACTTACCTAAAGGAATGACTACGATTGAGACTGATTACTATTTTGTCTGGTCAGATTTAATGAAATCTCAATTGCTGGAATATTATCCTAAAACTAGAGAAGAACAAATATTTGTTACTGGAACACCACAATTTGAGCCTCATTATGATAGTTCTTTGTTGCTAGAGCGCAAGCAGTATTGTGAAGATCATGGTTTAAATGAAAAGACTCAATACATCTGTTTCTCTGGTGATGATCAAACCACGTCACCGTTAGATCAGTATTATCTTGAAGATACCGCCATTGCAGTACGTAAATTGCGGGATGAAGGACGTGATCTAGAGATCATTTATCGAAAAGTACCTATTGATTTCTCAGGCCGTTATGATACGGTCTTAGAAGACTATAAAGACGTGATTACAGCTATAGATCCATTATGGAAGCCTATGGGAAATCAATGGAATCAAGTGATGCCAACTAAAGAGGACTTTGCATTACTAGTTAATACCTGTCATCATTGTGAGCTAGTAGTTAATATATGTTCTAGTATGGTATTTGATTTTGTGGCACATGGTAAGCCTACTATTTATCCTAACTATGAGCAACCGCAACTTAAAAAAGGAATACGTGATATAGGACAAAATTATAAATACGTCCATTTTCGTTCTATGCCAGATTATGATTCTTCAGTCACTTGGGCAATGAATAAGTCTGAGATTTATGATGGAATTAAAGGTTTGCTTGATGGTGATCTAAACCCAGTTCCGGTAACCAAGAAATGGTATGGAATCGTAAATAAACCAGAGCAACCTGAGAAAGCAAGTGAACGTATATGGGATGGTATAAATGAGGTAATATGCATATAGCCTTCATAACTCCAGAATATCCACATGACCTAACACGAGCAAGTGGTGGAATGGGCACAAGCATTAGAAATTTAGTCCATGCGATTGTGAATACAGGTAATGAGGTCACACTTTTTATATATGGACAAGATAAAAGCGATGTATTCACAGAAGATGGAATTGTTTTTCATTTTATAGAAAAACAAAACTACCCGTTTCTAGGCTTTTATAGACATAGGAAGTTTATTCAAAACTATGTAAATGCTTATACAGCACATATTGATATCTTAGAAGCGCCTGACTGGACTGGAATTACTGCTTTTATGAATTTGAATAAGCCTCTAGTAATAAGGTTTCATGGTAGCGATACTTATTTTTGCCATATTGAAAAAAGAAAGCAGAAACTTAAAAATAAATGGTTTGAAAAACTAGGTGTAAAAAAGGCAAAAGCCTTTATAGCACCTACAAATTTTGCTGGTGAGAAAAGTATGGAGCTCTTCAACTTGCCTAAGGATAAATTAAAAATTATTCATTACGGTCTAGAATTAGAGAAATTTAACAACACTAATCCTGATGAATTTGAAGAATGTAGGGTTCTTAATATAGGTACTTTAATTAGAAAAAAAGGAGTGTTTCAACTTATAGAATCCTTTAATAAACTGGTAGAAATAGAACCTAAAAGTACACTTGTTTTTATAGGTGCAGACAGTGGAGATGTTAAAACAGGTTCTACATCTACATGGGAATTAATGAAAAGTAAAATGACAGTAAATGCTGCTGCTCATATCTCTTACTTGGGTAAAATACCGTATGATCAAGTACAAGGACATATTAAGAGAGCCCATGTTTGCGTTTTTCCTTCTCTTGCAGAAACCTTAGGAATGGTAACCATAGAATCTATGGCCTTAAAAAAGGCTGTGGTAAATACAGATATAGGCTGGGCACAAGATTTAATAGATCATGGAGTAAACGGTTTTATGCACCATCCAGATAATTGCGATGCTTACGTGTCAACCATTAAAACTTTATTTGAAGATCAAGAACTTGTCAATCAAATAGGTCAAGCCGGTAGAGTAAAAACAGAACAAAAATTTGATATCAATAAAACAGTGCATCAAAATTTAGAATTTTATAAAAACATTTATTCTCAATGATTTCTCTTGTACACTTTAACAGCATTGCGATCACTAGAGGTTATGAAGGTCTAAAAATAGTAGAGGCAATTTATAAATGTGCTCAAGATAATCCCGATGACTATTTATTAATCTATGAGAATACAGCAAATGTTGATGCGTTTAAAACCGCATTACCGGAGTTAAATCACAATGCTTATTTCTTTTCTAATTATAACCAGACACATGAAGATTTAGGATATGTGGAAGACAGTCCTTTTTTAAAGATTAATAAAAAAGTTACTTACCCTACATGGTTAAAAGGAACCACTATCGTTTGCTTGCATGCAAACCTTATAAATGCTACTAAGAAATCTCATTCTTCTGAGAGTAACTATCTGTTTTGGTTAAATTCTATAGGAAGACTTTCAATTTCTTTAGGTGTTTTTAATTATCAAATACCAACAAATATTGATAATGAAGAATTCAATGATAAGGAACTTTATAAATTTGTAAAAAAACATTTTAAAACGAGATGGGTTTTTATTTTAATGCTTTGTCATATTTTTTATGAACGCCGATTTCCTTTAAAGGCTTTTTTAAAAACAGTTTTTTACAAAAAAGCTTTTTTAAAAATAGATGTTACTGCATTGCAAAGATTTAATAAAAAAGAAACAGATAAAGAATTTGATTATGAAGTGATTATACCTACAATGGGTAGATCTATTTATTTGAAAAACGTTTTATTAGACCTCTCAGTACAGACAGTTTTACCCCAGAAAGTAATTATTATAGAACAAAATGAAGATACAAATTCAAAAAGTGAATTGGATTATTTATATAATGAAAACTGGCCATTTATTATAGATCATGAATTTATCCATCAAACAGGTGCTTGTAATGCTCGTAATAAGGCGATTTTAAAAACAAATTCTGAATGGGTTTTGTTATTTGATGATGATAATAGATTTGATAAAAATTTACTGAAGCGCATTTTCAATGATTTATTACTTACTAATGCACAGGTTCTCAACATGGCTTATTTGCAAAAAGGAGAAATTGAATCTTTAAAATCGTTTAAACAATGGCCGTTTTTTGGTTCTGGTTGTTCTATTGTCAATCGTGAGGTATTAGAGAAGTGTCGTTTTGATATGTCGCTAGAACATGGTTATGGAGAAGATGCAGATTATGGTATGCAAATACGTAATGCAGGATATGATGTTGTTTATACTCCTCAAATTCAAATCTTACATTTAAAAGCGCCAGTAGGTGGTTTTAGAAAGCCACATGTTTTTCCATGGCAAAATGATGAAATCAAACCCAAACCATCACCTCAAATCATGTATTACCGTACTAAAAACTATACTCAAAAACAGTTGTTAGGATATAAAGTCATTTTATTTTTCAAATTTTATAGAGATTATTCGATTAAGAACCCATTTTCCTATTATGCATATTTTAAAAAGGCATGGAATAAGAGCCTTTATTGGTCACAAAAATTAGCTCAAAATGCACAAGTATAAACTCAGTCTTATTGTTTGCACTTATATGCGACCAGCACCTTTGTCTAGGCTACTGAAATCTGTGATGTCGCAAACTCAGGTGCCAGATGAAATATTAATAATTGATGGCTCTTTAAATGATGATACTGGATCACGCTTTCGCGAAAGCGGAAACAAAAACATACTCTATCACAAAGTGCCACCAGAACATCGAGGACTTACTAAACAGCGCAATTACGGAATTGCAAGAGTAAATGATGGGATGGACATAGTCGCTTTTCTTGATGATGATACGATTCTTAATCCAGATTATTTTGAGCAATTAATAGATACATATACTCAATTCCCACAAGCTATAGGAGTAGGTGGTTATATTACAAACGAGGTGTCTTGGGAGAAAATACAACAAGATAACCCAGTAGATCTGGCTCATTATTATTACGATGGTTACAGAAGAACTGAGAGCAGTCGTTATAAGTTAAGAAGAAAATTAGGCCTTGCTCAAACAACACAACCAGCTATTTATCCAGAATTCGGTCATGGAAGATCTATAAGTTTCTTGCCACCATCAGGAAAAATCTATAAGGTAGAACAATTAATGGGTGGCGTTTCTAGTTTTCCACTGGCGGTATTAAAAGAACATAAATTCTCAGAATATTTTGAAGGTTATGGCCTTTATGAAGATGCAGATTTTACATTAAGATTATCCATGATAGGAGATTTATATGTCAATACAACTGCTCAATTAGAACACCATCATGACGCCGCAGGAAGACCTAATAAATATGCTTATGGTAAAATGGTCGTGCGCAATGGCTGGTATGTATGGCGAGTAAGACATGCAATGCCATCTTTTAAAAATAAGCTTAAATGGTATCAAATCACCATATTACTTACTGCTATTAGATTTCTTAATACCTTTACTACCAGTGAGCGTAAAGAAGCCTTTACAGAAAGTCTAGGTAGAATAGCCGGCATAGTTAGTATAATATTTAATACTCCAAGATATAGAAATGACAGCTAGAAGAGACACTATAATAATAACTACTTCAACACCTTTTGGAACTATACCTAATTATTTTCACAAACTTGCTGAAGAGTTTGAAGTGAAAGGATTTAGAGTAATTGTTGTTGTAGATAATGATCCAGTTGTGATACCAGAGGACAAAATGAATATTTCGTTTTTGAAATGGCCTTCACATCGCCCTACAAAGTGGAAGGATTTTAAGTTTTTTGTAAAATTATTGAGGAAAGAAAAACCATTATTAACATTATCTAATTTTGGATCAACAAACATGGTTGCGATTTGCAGCTATTTGTGCAATGTTAAGAATCGATGGAATTATATTCACACATTGACCTCCCAGATAAAGACTGATGATAAGCAGTCAAAACTTAAAGATTTCTTGCTTAAATCTAGAAAGAAAATTATTTACAGTTTGATTACTCATTTTCTAACCAATGCTAATGGGACAAAAAATAATGTTATCAATCAACATCATATATCAGAAAGTAAAATAACAGTTGGGAGTTACCTTATACCAACTTCTAAGATTGAATTTAGAACAAAAGTAAATCGTAAAGAACAATTTTCAATAGTAGCTAGATTACATGTTTCAAAAGGGCATTTTGAATTAATTAATCAATTTGCATTGGTATTGAAAGAGTTTAAGAATGCCAGACTATTAATCGCAGGGAATGGTCATCAAATGGAAGTCTTGAAAAAATTAACTAAAGAACTGTGCATAGATACTAACGTTGCTTTTTTAGGAAATGTAAGTAATAAAGAAATAGGTGCCATTTATAGTGACTGTTTGGTAAGTATTTCGGCTAGTTATTTTGAAGCTTTCGGTATTGTAAATATTGAAGCACTCAGAGAAGGTACTCCTATTATTTGCACAAAGACCAGTGGTAGTCTGGATATTTTAAATGAAGGTGTAAATGGTGAGTTTTTTGATTTAAATGATAATAAAAG
This sequence comes from Nonlabens sp., assembly GCA_023301395.1. Lineage (GTDB taxonomy): Bacteria > Bacteroidota > Bacteroidia > Flavobacteriales > Flavobacteriaceae > Nonlabens. The sequence continues at coordinate 135 of JALZUY010000218.1, read as the reverse complement.
CTTATTAAACAGTTTTAATAAAATTAACGGTAATTGGGAAATGTATTCAAGAGGAGCATTAGAGTCTTTTGAAAAAGATTATTCACTTTCTTCAATTTCAAAAAGGACTACAGACCTTATTGATTTATTAAAATA
>JALZUY010000217.1 GCA_023301395.1 Nonlabens sp. | reverse complement strand
GCAAGAGCGATTTGAGCAGCACATTGATCTTTAATAGCTTCGTGAGCGGCTTTGATAGCAGCGATCATGTCTTCTTCAGACACTTCACTCATCTCACCTTCAACCATCATTACAGAGTCAGCACTTGCACCTATCATCATCTCAAGATCTGCCTCAGCAAGCTGCGCATAACTTGGGTTTACAACAAACTCTCCTTCTACACGTGCAACACGTACTTCAGAGATAGCACATTCAAATGGAATATCAGATAATTGTAAACATGCACTTGCAGCAAGACCAGCCATAGCGTCTGGCATAACTTCTGGGTCATGAGACATTAATTGGATCATTACCTGAACTTCTGCATGGTAATCTTTAGGGAATAATGGACGTAATACACGGTCTACAAGACGCATAGTAAGTACTTCTCCATCATTAGGACGTGCCTCACGCTTGAAGAATCCTCCAGGATATTTACCGGCAGCGGCAAATTTCTCACGGTAATCTACAGTAAGTGGAAGGAAATCTAGTCCAGTTGATTTGTAGCCGGACACTACAGTTCCTAGAAGCATTGCTTTTCCACATGTGATCACAACAGATCCATGTGCTTGTTTTGCAAGCGCTCCAGTTTCGATAGTGATATCTGGCCCATTGGCCATTTTGATCACTTGTTTAAAAACTTGTGGTTTCATAAATATAGTTAAACGTTAATCTCAAGTTGTGAGTAGAGAAGGCGCTTACTTTGTGAGAAACCAGCTTTGATTTGCAGCGCAGTGGTTGCGCTGTGTTACGATTTATATTTTAATTACGCTTTCGCGAAAGCGTAAACAGAATAAAGATCCTGCAACTATATATCTAGCACTCCATAAGTACGCAGGCAATGCGCGGCGAGCTAAAATAAAAAAGGGGACACGCAGTCCCCAATTTCTTATTTTCTAATTCCTAAGTCTTTAATCAACTCACGATAAGCAACAACATCTTTCTTCATCTTGTAATCAAGAAGAGAACGTCTTTTACCTACCAGTTTCACTAGGCTACGCTCAGTGTTATAGTCATGACGGTTTTTCTTAAGGTGACCCGTTAAATAGTTAATACGGTAAGTGAATAACGCGATTTGCGAGTCTGTGTTACCGGTGTCGTTTGCGTCTTTTCCGTACTTTGCGAAAATCTCTGCTTTTTTTTCTGGTGCTAAATACATGCCAAAATTATTTTGATAATGAATATTATGTATGTCAGTCTATCTGACGGTGCTTCAAGATTAAAAATCTTTAAGCGAATGCAAAAATACGAATAATTAATAAATTAGCACATTAAATAATTGCCTTTTAAAAATACGCTTAAGCATATCTCTGATTACTTCTGGAACTATTTATAATATTCCAAGAATAAGAAAAGAGACGGCTGTGGTAGATAGAACTACAATTGCTAAAATTATAATTGACTTTTTAGGGACTTCACTAGATTGGTAGCTTTTATAAGCTAGGTAACTGGTAAAGAGAATAAAAATTATAGATACTAATATCTCTGCCCAAAATGGAATGTTAAGTCTATTCTTAAAAAAGATGAGATAAGCAACGATCAACATAATCGGTAAAAAGTAGATCGACTTTTTCATTAGATTCTATGATTTTTTATAATTAAAGCTTAGTTTTCTTTTGTTCAAATTTAAATTAAAGTAGAGTTATTTTTAATAAAAGCCATTCTGATTATGAAAGTCAGTATTAGACCTTTTAGGGTCTGGTCCATATTGGTTAGGTCCCATTTTCCCTTCTATACAACCTATAACTATCATTACTAAACCGTTTGCACAAAATATATCTAGTAGTAAAAGCCAACCTGAGTTATTAGTATCATGCAGTCTTCTTACTGATGAAGCTAACGATGGGATTATAGTAGCCACTGCAAACAACATGATAAGAATTACAGGTAAAATCATTAAGTTTTCATCTATCAGTGCTAGGGGAATACAACAAAAACCCAAGCCAAATATTACCATGATTTGAAAAAGCCTAAAATACCAAAACTCAGTACGTCGTGCTCTGCCTTCAAAGTCTGCATATTTTTCAAAACTCACTTTTACGGCTTCCATAAAACCCATTTCTGGTATAGGCTCCATCCAGTTATTTGGTTGAGGTGGCGGCTGGTGTTGACCGTAATTATTTTATAGCATTTATACTATAGGAACTTCTCGATTCAATATAAGGTTCAAATAAAGATTCACCTTTTCTTTTAAATCGCAACGCGGTACGATAAAATCTAAGAATCCTTTTTCTAGTAAAAACTCAGCAGTTTGGAATCCTTCAGGCAGTTCTTTTCCTGTGGTATCCCTTACTACACGTGGTCCTGCAAATGCTATTAAAGCACCAGGTTCTCCTATGTTAATGTCACCTAACATTGCAAATGATGCTGTAGTTCCACCAGTAGTAGGATCTGTACAAAGTGAAACATAAGGTATTCCAGCGTCGGCCAGTTGAGCGAGTTTTGCACTTGTTTTTGCTAGTTGCATTAGTGATAACGCAGCTTCCATCATACGAGCACCACCTGACTTAGAGATGATCATAAAAGGGATGTTGTTTTTCAAAGAATGGTCTGCAGCACGAGCGATTTTTTCTCCTACTACACTTCCCATAGATCCACCTATAAATGCAAAATCCATACAAGCAACCACTAGGTCATTACCATTTGATTTACCTACTGCTGTTCTTACAGCATCAGTCAATCCAGATTTTTTCTTTGCGTCTACTAAACGATCCACATATTTCTTTGAATCCTCAAACTTCAATGGGTCCTTTGAACTCATTTTAGGATTCAGTTCTTCAAATTTATTATCGTCAAAAAGTATTTCAAAATACTCATTACTTCCTACACGTACATGGTATCCATCTTCTGGACTTACATAGAAATTGTTTTTTAACTGCTCTGCATCTACTATTTTACCAGTAGGTGATTTGTACCACAGTCCTTTAGGTGTGTCTTTTTTTGCCTCAGTAGGCGTTGTAATTCCTTTTTTATCTCTTTTAAACCAAGCCATATCTTTTTCTATAAAAAAAGCACCTATTCTATTAGTGAATAAATGCTTGGGTTAATTTATAATGTATTAATGTTATTTAAGTCTTCAAACGCTGCTTTTAAACGCGCTTTAAAACTTAGTTCACCTTCACGTAGCCATTTGCGAGGATCATAATATTTCTTATTAGGAATATCTGCTCCAGTTGGGTTTCCTATTTGTGACAATAGATAATCATTTTTGTCATCCATATAGGTCTTAACACCATTTGCAAATGCCCATTGCAAGTCTGTATCTAGGTTCATTTTAATAACACCGTATCCTATTGCTTCTCTAATTTCTTCAAGTGTAGAACCTGATCCACCATGAAATACAAAGTCGATGTGATTGTGTTCAACTCCGTATTTATTAGTAATAAATTCTTGAGAATTCTTTAAAATCTTAGGTGTTAATTTTACGTTTCCAGGTTTGTAAACACCATGAACGTTACCAAAGGCTGCAGCAATAGTAAAACGATCACTTACTTTCTTTAGTTCCTCATATGCATAAGCAACTTCTTCTGGTTGTGTATATAATTTAGATTCATCTACATCACTATTATCCACGCCATCTTCTTCACCACCAGTAATTCCTAGTTCAATCTCTAGAGTCATATCCATTTTAGACATGCGTTCCAGGTATCTTTTACAAATTTCAATATTCTCTTCAAGAGGTTCTTCACTAAGGTCAATCATGTGTGACGAGTATAATGATTTCCCGCTTTCGCGAAAGCGTGCTTCACTAGCATCTAACAATCCATCAATCCAAGGAAGTAACTTCTTAGCACAGTGGTCTGTATGCATGATTACTGTTGCTCCATATGACTCTGCAAGTCTGTGAACATGTTCTGCTCCAGCTATTCCACCTAGTATAGCAGCACGGTGACCATCGTTATTTAATCCTTTTCCAGCATTAAATACACATCCACCATTTGAATACTGAATGATTACTGGAGAATTTAAGTCTGCAGCGGTTTCCATTACTGCATTGACAGAGCTGGATCCTACAACATTTATTGCTGGTAGTGCATATCCATTTGCCTTTGCATGATTAAATATGTCTTGAACTTGGTTACCTGTAGCAACTCCTGGTTTGATATTGTGACTCATGTTTTTTCTTAAAGTTGGATTACAAAAGTAAGGAAAATATAGGCTTGATTTAGAGGATCTAGAATGGATAATTTATACCTACATTAAATACGGCTTTGGGGATTTTAATCTCATTGAACCACCTGCGTCCTTCTTCAAGTGCAGGATTATAAGTTTTAAAACCAGTGTCAAAGCGTAATACAAAGAATCCAAAATCATATCTAATCCCAAATCCTGATCCTACTGATAGTGTTGTTAAGTCTGCAATTGTATTAAACTGAGCATCTGGATTGTCTTCATTATCCAGTACATTCCATATGTTCCCTGCATCTACAAAAAGAGCTCCTTTAAAGCTACCAGCAATTGTGAAACGATATTCACCATTAACAGCCAGTTTCATGTTTGCTTCATTAAAGTCATTAATTCCTCCAGTACTTCCAGGTCCTAGCTCATAAGCTTGCCAGGCTCTATTATCATTAGGTCCACCACCAAAGAATGATCTTGTAAATGGGATATTATCTGAGTTGCCATATGGAATTGCGATTCCACCATATGCTCTTATGGCAAATACATTAGAACTAAAAAGTTGCCAGTGCTTGATATAATCAATTTCTGTTTTTACGTATTGTGAATATTCAACACCAAATGCCGTTCTATTACCATCGCTGTTTGTAGGTTCTCCTACTAAAGATGTGATTCCAGCAAGTACATTTCCAGCAGACTCTAATCGCACACTGAATAGTGAATAATCATCATCGTAGATTCCTTGTTGAGTGTTTCTTACCCAATTGTAACTGGTAGCGACGATCAGGTTATTTTGAGTAAGTCGATCCCTGCGTTCTTCTATATTACGCACGGTTTCTCTCTGTTCACTAGTTGCGGGAATTGTGCCATTGAGGATATCTCCTGAAAAAAGAGAGGTTCCCTCTGGAATACTCAAATTACTGTCATCGTTGAGATAAATAGGATTGGTAATATTTAGATCAGTAGCAACATTATTTAAGCTTTTGTAAGTACTGTCAAAGACGTTGAAAAAATTTTCTGGATCTAGATTACGTACATACTGTGCATTAATTAAATCAAATCTACTGGTGTTAGTAGGTTTAGGTTTCCATCTATAGCTCAGTACATTATTAAAACTTGTTTTATCTAGTCCTATATTAGTCTGACTTAGAAATCCTAACGATAGATTTGTACTAGGCGACATGTATTTAGGAATTAATTTCTCTGTTTTAAAAGGGAAGAACATTCTAGGGAATACAAGCCGAGCATCGGCTCCATATTCTTGTAGATCAAAAAACCTAGTATCGCCATTTGCTGCATTTGAACTGGCGCCTATACTTCCTCTAAAGTTAATGTCCAGTAACTCACTACCTTTAAAAAGATTTCTTATAACAAGAGATGAGTTGAGACCTATTCCTAGAGCTTGAATATTACTGTGCGTTGTTTCGGCACTATTTTTAAGGAAGAATTTTTTCTTTGAAGTGAGAAGAACATTTGCAATGAGACTTACACCTGTTGGGTCAGTTGGGTCTTGTTCAAAATGTATAGAAGGTGTGAAGAAACTTTTAAGTTCTGTAATTCTATTAAAGGTACGGTCTCGGTCTATATCTCTATAAATATCACCTTCATGGAAGAAAACCGCATCAACTAGAACGAAATCTTTATATCGTTTCTCACCATATCTAATAATGTTGACACCTTTATATCTGGTTGTATCTGCAATACTGCCAGATAAGCTTTCCTGATAGCCAGGATATATATTAACCTTACTTATTTTATGAATAAGGAACGGTTTTGTGATAATTGAGTCGGCAACTTTTATTTCCCGATCACCTATAAGTAAGGCAATATTTGCTTTTTGATTCGTATTTACGGTATCACCTTCAAATGTTATAAATTCTTTTTCCATATAAAAGAAACCATTGTTACGGAAAAGCTTCACCAAACGATCATGCTCGGCATTAAAATCTGCTGTGAAATATTGCTTTCCTTTTTTAACGAGGCTCGTCTTGCGATTTGCTTGGTATAAAGAATCTACAAGTGGTGATGTGATGCGAGATGCTATACTGTCTATAAAAAACGGTTGATGTTTAGTTATTTTATAAACAACCTCAGCGCGTTGTTTTTTATCACTTTCAATAACTTCATGAGATACTTCAGTATTAAACCATCCTTGATTCCAGTACCAAGCTCGCAATCGTTCTTTTGATTTAATAATGTCATCATCTTCCAGTATAGCTGGAGCCTCACCAGTGCGCTTGATCCAGTTATTGAAGTCAACTAGGCTTTGCCCAAGTTTGATAGTCTGCTTTTCAGATAGTAATTTGTTGCGTCGTTCTAATCGTTCTGGATTTTCTTCCATCCATTTTAAATAAATGGAGTCTCTATGTGGTCTTGCAAGGTTGTAAAAGTGCAAACTTAAAGGAATTGTAAATAGTCGACTATTAGGTTGTTGTACGAGAAGATTTTTAACTCTAGGATCTTCAGGTTTCAGGCTATCTATTAAAATGGTATTGTCTACCAATAGTTTTTTGCCTTCAGGAACGCGTTTTATAGCATTACAAGAAGCCAGTACTATGGTAAGCGTTATAAATAAACCTATTTTTGCAAGTAGACTCGATTTCTTCATAAGTAGTCTTCAAAAATACAATTATAAATGGTTACAAGAAGCAGATTAAAACTCATCAAAAGTCTCTCGCGCAAAAAGAATCGTGATGATCACCAGCTTTTTCTAGTGGAAGGATATAAGTCTATACAAGAACTATCCCAAACTAGTTTAAAACGACAACAAATTCTAATAACCGAAGGTCATCACGCGCTTAGTGATTTCCCTACAGATATGATTTCAAAAAAGGATATGGAAAATATCTCCACTTTGAAAACGCCGCCAGGTTACCTCGCAGTATTTGAAATGCCTGAAAAGAAGGCTATTGTTAATGATGGATTAATCATAGCACTAGATGATGTGAAAGATCCAGGTAATCTAGGAACGATCATAAGGTTGTGCGACTGGTTTGATATTACTCAAATTTTATGTTCTCAAGAAACGGTAGATGTCTTTAATCCTAAATGTGTTCAAGCCTCAATGGCATCACTAGGTAGAGTACAAGTTGATTATGTAGATTTAAAGGAACACTTAAGTGATTCACAACTTAACGTTTTCCCAACCGCAATGGATGGAACTTCTATTTATGAAATGACTCTTCCCGCAAGCGGAGTTATTGTAATGGGTAATGAATCTGCAGGGATATCTGAGGAAATTATGGAGTTGGGATCAAAAATGAGTATACCTCAGTATGGTAAACAACCAGCCACAGAAAGCCTTAATGTAGCTATGGCAACTGCTGTGATTCTAGGAGAATGGAAACGCTCTACTGGAAAGTAAAGTTGATAAAAACACCTCTAGATAGCATACTGGATACATTACCTGTATAAGGACTGTTTGAATCGAGATCTGGCACTAGTTCATCATTAATAGCAAAAACACCTCTTATAGAAGGAGTGAATTTGAAATAATATAAATAAAAGTCAATCCCAAAACCTAACTCGTAATTAAAAACATTTGTTACCTGACGGAACTGTCCAGCACTATTATCGTTTGGATTATCTTCATTACTCGATAAATTGCGTGACCATGAGGCTCCACCTACTACAAACGGTTTCCAGTTATTTAATCTTTTAGTAGATAATTTAACCAGTAATGGGACATTTATATAAGTAGAAGTTACTTCTCTCTCAAAATCTCCAGGCATGGTAAAGGATGGGTCTTCAAAATTCAAAGTGCGAGTCACAAAACTGATTCCCGGCTCCAGTCTTAAGTTGATGTAATTATTGATTTTCACATCTCCTACTAGACCTACATTAAAACCCATTGAAGTCTCTACAATAATATCATCAGTAACCTCATTGTAATCAAACTTATAGTCATAAGAATTAAGGCCCAGGTAATAGCCCCAAGTGTATCTCTTCTCGTCAATCTGTCCTTGTCCACCAGTGGCGTCGTTTGATATTTTTTCCTTTACAGCTTGTGCGCTTGAGATTTGAAAACTTAAAACTAGACTTAAAAGGATAAGAAGTGACCTCATATAATTATTTAACTGCTTTATAAATTGTTGATGCACCATGAAATTGTAGCGTGTGCTCCACATCATTAAACCCAACTTTCTTTAAAATATTGTTGAAACGTTCTCCATATGGAAAAGAAGAAGCGCTTTCCTGCAAGTAGGCATAAGCCGTTTTATCTTTTGAAAATAGTTTTCCTATGGTAGGAACTACAAGTTTAGAGAATACATAATAACCTTGTTTAAAAGGAAATTTAGTAGGAACACTTGTTTCAAGAATCACTAGAATCCCTTTAGGTTTCAATACTCTTCTTATCTCAGACAGCCCTTTTTCAAGGTCTTCAAAATTACGTACACCATAAGAGACCGTGATAGCGTCTATTGTGTTTTCTTCAAAAGGCAAGTTTTCAGAATCACCTAAAACCATTTCTATACGGTCATCCAGTTTTTCTTGAGTAACCTTTGTTTTCCCTACTTCTAGCATACCACTAGAAATGTCAAGTCCTATAAGTTTGCTAGCAGTAGTTTTTTGCGCCATTTGAATAACAAGATCACCAGTACCAGTAGCTATATCCATAATGGTATCTGGATTTGTAGCTGCAATCATTTCCACCACGTTTGCACGCCATTTTTGATCCAGTCCTAGAGAAATCATGCGATTTAATCCGTCGTATTCACCACTTATGGTGTCAAACATTTTAGTCACCTGTTCCTTTTTACTACTGTTTTCCTCCTTGTAAGGTTTCACCACTTGAGCCACTTTTCTAGTCATTTAACGCAAAGATAAGGTAGAGCAGTGAGGTTTGAGTTATTACGCTTTCGCGAAAGCAAAATATTAACAACATCGTACTAAAAACAGCCTTATTCTATTGAATATTATAGCTTTCCAGTATCTTTGAATTATAGATTAGATTTTTATGAAGATCATTATCGCTGGAGCTGGTGAAGTAGGATTTCATCTTGCTAAACTACTCTCTTATGAGTCGCAGGATATTACCCTAATTGACCCAGTAAAAGAAAATCTGCATTATGCAGATACACACTTGGATATTAGAGCATTACGAGGTGACGCAACCTCTATTAGAATTTTAAGAGATGCACGTATTAATCAAGCTGATCTAGTGATCTCTGTGACCAGTAGTGAGACGACTAATATTACAGTTTGCGTACTCGCTAAACAATTAGGTGCAAAAAGAACCATCGCTCGTATTACTAATACTGAATTTATAGAGTTTCAAAATGAACTAGGTTTTGAACAATTTGGGATTGATGAGTTGATTTCTCCAGAGTCGCTGGCAAGTAAAGAAATAGAATTACTCCTAAATCAAAGTGCTTTTAACGATAGTTATGAGTTTGAAGATGGTGCACTTACTATGGTAGGTGTAAGTTTACAACGTACCGCACAATTTGTAGGTAAAACGGTTCAAGAGGCTGGCGATATTTTTCCCGAAATACATTTTATGCCTATTGCTATTCAGCGTTTTGGTACTCAATATACATTGATTCCTCGTGGAGATACGCAATTTAAAGAAGGTGATCAAGTTTATTTCATTACCACATCAGATGGTGTAGATGAACTTTATAAACTTACTGGTAAGACCAAGCAAATCATGAAAAACGTGATGATTCTAGGTGGTAGTAATATAGGTAAGCAAACGGCAAAACATCTATCAGCAAATGGTGTTAACGTTAAGCTTATTGAACAAAACGCAGAAAAAGCATTTGACCTTGCTGATGAACTTTCAGAAACCCTAGTAATAAACGGTGATGGTCGTAATGTAGAATTACTAGATGAAGAAAGTATTCATGAAATGGATGCTTTTATAGCGGTTACCGGTAATAGTGAGACAAATATTTTATCCTGTTTGATGGCGCGTTCTAAAAGTGTGAATAAAACAATTTCTCTAGTGGAGAATATGGATTACTTCCAGTTATCCCACAGCATAGGAATCGATACTTTAATAAATAAAAAACTTCTTGCTGCAAATAATATTTTTAGATTCATTAGAAAAGGAGATGTCGTTGCGATGACTAAACTCAATAATATGAATGCTGAGCTGCTGGAATTCATAGTTAAATCAAGCAGTTCTATTTGTAATAAACTTATTAAGGATGTTGATATACCTCGTAGCGCTATTATAGGTGGTGTGATACGAGATGGAATAGGGAATATAGTGCTGGGAAGTTTCCGTGTGCAAGCTGGAGATAGAGTAGTAGTGTGCTCTTTACCACGTTCTATTAATAAAGTAGAAAAGCTGTTTTTATAAATGACTAAACTTAATTATAAGATCATAATTCATATCATGGGATTGCTATTGTTATTCAATGGTGGTTTTATGTCTATTTGTGCTCTTGTAAGTGCTATTTATAGAGAGCATGAAGGTTATGCAATTCTTGCTGCTAGTGGTGTAGCGATTTTATCAGGTGCTATCACCATGTACTTGACGCGCAATCATGTTAAGGTTCTTAATAAGAAAGAAGGTTATTTAATTGTAACCTTAGGCTGGTTAATAATGGCATTTGCCGGTACTATGCCTTATATTTTTACAGGATCCATAGGAAATTATACTGATGCTTTTTTTGAAACCATGAGTGGATTTACCACAACTGGAGCCAGTATCATGAACGATATTGAGGTCATGCCTAAAGGAATACTCTTCTGGCGTAGTCTTACGCACTGGATAGGTGGAATGGGAATTATCGTTCTTGCTGTGGCTATTTTACCATTGCTAGGAATAGGAGGAATGCAGCTCTTTGCTGCTGAGGCACCAGGTCCTAGTGGAGATAAACTCCATCCGCGTATTACAGATACTGCAAAGAGATTATGGTTAATATATGTGAGTTTTACGGCTATAGAAGCTGTTTTATTACGAATTGCAGGAATGGGCTGGTTTGATGCAGTGAACCACGCGTTAAGCACATTGTCAACGGGTGGCTTTTCTACTAAAAATGCGAGTGTTGCATACTGGAATGATGCTCCTATGATTCAGTGGGTTATCATCATATTTATGTTCATTGCAGGAACAAATTTTGTGCTTAGCTATTTTGCTTTTAAAGGAAGATTTAGTAAAATTTTCAGAGATACAGAGTTTAAGTGGTACAGTGCTTTTGTGATTGGCTTTAGTCTCATTGCTGGATTGCTTATTTATTTCCAAGCAGACGTCGCGCATTCTGATACTACTATTGTGCACCCTATGATATGGGGAGAGTTTGAAAGTGGAATACGACATGCAACTTTTCAAGTGCTAGCAATCATTACGACCACAGGATTTGTGAGCGCAGATTATACATTGTGGACACCGTTTTTAACGATTATGTTTTTTGGGTTGTTCTTTTTAGGTGGTAGTGCAGGATCGACATCTGGTGGAGTTAAGGTGATGCGACACATTATTTTGATACGTAATGGTATCATGGAATTTAAACGCACTTTGCATCCTAATGCGATTTTACCAGTACGTTATAATGGTAAAGCACTTCAAAGTGGAATCGTATTTAATATTCTAGGATTCTTCATTCTCTATATGTTGTCCTTCATAATAGGTGCAACAGTTCTCGCAGCACTCGGATTGGATTTTGAAACAGCAATTGGTGGCGCATTGAGTTCATTAGGAAACGTAGGTCCTGCGTTTGGATCACTATCTCCAGTAGATAATTTTGCGAATTTACCAGCTCTTGGAAAATGGTGGTGTTCTTTCTTAATGTTGATAGGAAGACTGGAGTTGTTTACCGTACTAATATTATTAACTCCATTCTTTTGGAGGAATAGATAAGGTGTAATGATAATTACTTTGAGAAAAACAAAAGCTGATGAACTCTAGTGTTTATCAGCTTTATTTGTAATTATCTTTAAGATAATACTTCTTTAATTCTCTTAATAGCTTCAATGATTTGTTCTTCACTGGCAGCATAAGAAAGCCTGATACAACTAGGAGCTCCAAAAGCATCTCCAGTAACAGTAGCAACGAGTGCTTCTTCTAATAATAGTAAAGAGAAATCTGTAGCGTTTTCAATCTTGTGTCCTTTAATTTCTTTTCCAAAAAATGCAGACACATCTGGAAATACGTAAAAAGCACCTTCAGGAACATCAGTTACAAAACCAGGGATTTTTGATAACAATTCAAGAATCAAATCGCGACGTTTGTGAAAAGCGTCAACCATAAACTGGATTTTTGAAACTGGAGCTTCCAGTGCCGTGATTACAGCTCTTTGAGCGATACAATTTGTACCACTAGTGATTTGCCCTTGCATTTTATTACATGCACGAGCAATCCATGCTGGTCCACCTATGTAGCCTATTCTCCAACCAGTCATTGCAAATGCCTTACTTACACCGTTGATAGTTACCGTACGATCGTACATTCCATCAATACTTGCCATACTTGCATGACCACCTATATAATTAATGTGCTCGTAGATTTCATCACTTACAACTATAATGTGTGGATGGTCTTTAAGAACAGCGGCAAGACCTTCAAGTTCTTTTAAACTATAAACACTACCACTAGGATTATTAGGAGATGAGAATAAAACCATTTTAGTACGTGGAGTGATGGCAGCACGCAATTGCTCTGGAGTGATTTTAAAATTTTGTTCAACACCAGCGCGCACTTCTACAGGAGTTCCTTCAGCTAGCTGCACAATCGCGGCATAACTTACCCAGTAAGGAGCAGGTAGTATACATTCATCACCTTTGTTAAGCAATACCATAGCAACATTTGCAATAGATTGTTTTGCTCCAGTAGAAACTACTATTTGGTCTCTAGTATATTCAAGATTATTATCTCTTTTGAATTTATAGATCACGGCATCTTTCAATTCTACATAACCATCTACAGGTGTGTAGCCGTTATAATTGTCATTAATTGCTTGTATAGCAGCGTCTTTAACAAAATCTGGTGTATTGAAATCAGGTTCGCCTAGACTTAGTCCTATGATATCTTTACCTTGCTCACGCAATTCACGGGCTTTGGCAGCCATAGCAAGAGTTGCACTTACTGGTAAACTATTGATGCGGTCTGATAATTGATCTTTCATAGGTTGAATATTAGTTTTACAAAAATATCAATTCATTAATTCCTAGCTTTCATTTCCTTAGATTATTAATGCGTTATTTTTGCACAAAATATTGACAGTGCATCAAATTATAAAAAATTACTTCCCACACTTTACAGATCATCAAATGGAGCAGTTTGCTCAACTAGGTGATTTGTATGCAGAGTGGAATGCTCAAATCAACGTGATTTCTAGAAAAGATATCGATCAACTGTATGTGAGACATGTTCTTCATTCATTAGGTATTGCTTGTGTGGTACGCTTTCGCGAAAGCTTACCTAACACTCCAGGTGGAACGAGAATAATGGATGTAGGAACCGGTGGTGGATTCCCAGGTATTCCACTAGCTATTATGTTCCCTAAGACTAGTTTCCACCTTGTTGACGCGATAGGAAAGAAGATTAAGGTTGTAGATGCGGTTGTTGAAGCATTGCAATTAAAGAATGTAACGTCGCAACATGGTAGGGCAGAGAAGGTGAAAGGAAAATTTGACTTTATAGTAAGTCGTGCAGTAACTAACATGCCTGATTTTGTAAATTGGACACGTAATAAAATAAGAAAAGACAGTTACCATGAAGTAGAAAATGGAATTTTATACCTTAAAGGCGGTGACCTTACTGAGGAATTAAAACCATTCCCACATGCAGATATTTATGAACTGCCAGATTATTTTGAAGAAGAATTCTTTGAAACAAAAAAAGTAGTTCACTTGCCACTTTAAAGTATAAAAAAGACCTCAGTAATGAGGTCTTTTTTATAAATGTGACTTTTCCTTAATTAGAAGTTAGTCGATATATTTAAAGTAAGTCCTGTGTTTTCAGGCACAAATCTACACACACCACCTACACAAACTAGTCCGCCACGCTGTCGGCCATAGTTAACAGCAACTCTAGTTCTGCCTTTAGTATAACTACCACCTACAGAGTAGTAATGAATGTTTGTCACATCATAGTTATAAAGATCAGTTACATACATAGAAAGAAAAGGACTGAAAGCATACTCAGCTGTTGCAGCTGCCCAGTTTCCACGATCAGCATCTGCACTTAGATGTTGAAGGTCCATTCTTATACTACGCCCTTTATTTAATTTATAAAGTCCATCAAAAATAAATGAGTTTCCTTTTAAGTAGAAATCTTTACCTTCAATAATATCTCCATTATACTCTGTGTGAATAGATGTAAATATTGTTGAAAAATTCTTTGAGAAGCGCTTTTTTATAGCAATACTGTATTCTTCAAAATACTTTTCTCCTCTTGAGAAAAGAGATGCTTCATAGGTTTCGTTAGCTAGATCAAATTCAGCATCTAGTCCACTCCAATTTGCATAGTTTAACTCGAATTTAGTACCGTATTTTCCGCCTATTGTACTTCCCTTTTTTGCTGTGTAATACAAGTCTATTTGTCCTCCTATTTCTCCAGCTTTTCCTTCTAAGGGTACTACAGCTGTTTGAGGTGCATACACATAAATGTTAGATACTGCATAGTCTTGTTGTTTTGAATATCCTGGAACATAGTTAATAGTATTTAGAAGGAATGTATTCCCTGCAGCTTCTCTATCTGAATAAAATGTCATGTTTTCAAGTGTTCTGAACGTTGCGTTTATACCCAATCCTTTTATAGCGTATCCAGCGTTGATAAGCAGTGCTCTACCTTCTTGTAAATTTGTGTTTGAGATTAAGCCATCAAGAACGAAGGCATCTGCTTCCTTAAATACATATTCCGTACCGATAAAGAAATTCTTAAAAGATAAGTCTGCTCTACCACTGTATGCACCAACATCTGCTGGGAAATTCAAATTAGGTCCTGTGTATTGTTGATAGCGATTAACATAACTAGCTCCTATCTGTATCCCAGTTTCTATATCTAGAGCGGTTGATAAATCAAGCTCAGCATTAAGTCCGGTTACAGTTCCTTCAGAAATTTCAAATGCTTCACGTTGATTACCGGTAAAGGCTGTTGCGGTTAAATATTCATTAAAGGCGTAATTTATTCTTACACCTCTTATGGAGTTATCTATACCAAGTTGTCTGTCTTCCCATGAACGATAAATTAATCCACTACCGAATTGATCATAAAAATGACCTCCTGTGATATCTAAACCTTTATGTTTAAAGTTTAAATAATAAGTACCTATGGCATTACCTGTAAAGCTTGGGGAATAACCTAGTAAAGCATTAGGAGCAAACAATTCATATTGAATACCAGCTGTGAATTTGTCATAAGAATAGCGAAGCGAAAAGTAATTATTAGAACGCGATTGGTCTTGAGGAGCATTAACACCTATTGCGTCGTCATCCTGATACCATTGCGCATTTGATTCAAATCCTCCTGAGAAGGTTCCCTTGTTTTCTTGGGCAACAGCAGTTTGTGTGGCAACAATTACTATTAAGGCAATTATAAATTTTTTCATTGTAAAGTTGGTTAGTTGGTATTGGAATGACTTATTCTCCTGCAATCTCTTTGAATTTGTCAAAAAGTTCATCTTCTGCTCCAGGTGTAAAACTAGAATGGCGATAGACAATTGCTCCATTTTTAATAATAAGTGTAAGTGGAACATTAGGATTTCCTAAATGTCTTCTCACATCATTATTTGGGTCAAGTAAAACAGTGTATTCCCATCCTTTACCCATTACAGCTGGTTTAACACGACGTGTAGATCTTGAATCATCAACTGAAATAGCAATTAGTTCAAAGTTGATTTCTTCTTGCATGTCTTCATAGACATCTGCAATAGTGTCTAGTTCTCTCATGCACGGTACGCACCAAGTTGCCCATAAAGAAACAACAACTGTTTTGTCTTCACTGATGGATGCAAGTGATACTTCTTTACCATTAAGGTCTTTTAGAGATATTTCAGGTAATGCAGTTTGCGCTTTTGCGAAAGTAAAACTAAATAGAACGACAATAAATAATAATTTTTTCATAATAATATGTGTTGTTATGGTTTACAATGATATAAAGAATAATTAGGAATTATCATGCCAAAGTAAAGATTCAACAAAATCAAACGAATCTTAATGCCTATCTTTTCCTTTAAAAGATTAAGATAATATTGTATTTCTCTGTTAGAAATTAGGATAATATTAAGAATATCTTATATTTGAATATCCATAAAAATTAACAAAACTAAAAACAAACCAAATGAAAACAGCAAACTTTTTAAAAATAATGATATTGTTCCTAGCAATAGGAGTTGCATCATGTTCATCAAATTCAACGGATGATGGCGGTACTACAACAGGTGGTTCTAATGCAGTAACTATTGAAGCTACTAAAACTAAAGTTTACGAAAATACATTAGTCTCTTTTACTGTACGCAACGCTGCAGGGGCAGATGTAACTTCTAGTGCCGTAATTACTGTTGACGGAACTGTTATAGCTGGTAGTTCTTCTATTATGTCAGGTCTTGGAGTTAAAAGTGCTCAAGCAACTGTAGGCACAGATACATCTAATACACTAGATGTTGAAGTAATAACTCCATCTTTTACTACTAAAATGCTTATCGAAGATTTTACTGGTACATGGTGTCAGTTTTGTCCAAGAGTTACTAAGAGATCGGAAG
>JALZUY010000216.1 GCA_023301395.1 Nonlabens sp. | reverse complement strand
TTAATAAGAATAATTGCTTTCTTTTTTCCCAGTAACAAACTCATTAATTTCTCCTTTACATTCTCATAGTGGTAAATTTCAGCAAAATCACCTTCTACGGTAATAAACTTACATACAGACCGTATTTTTTCCATGAGCACCACACTTTGTTCACGAGTGTTTTCTTTCTTTCCCATTTTGCCCATTACGGCTTTGAAAATAAAGAAGGCAACTACGGCTCCTAAGCCAAGTCCTATAAATAGTAATTCCATATTCAAATTTACAATATTTGATATAGAATAGGTCTGGACGGCGCAGCATCATTTTCCAGTGGCGCGACTTGTAAATCCATCATATATAAACCGTCTTTCACAGTATCTGGGACATAAATAAACTCTGTAATTGTTGCATTCAGTCGTTGGGTTCCATTAAAATCCCAAAACGCTTTATGTGCCAGCAATGCACCGTTATCCTTTTCTTTATCTACACTCGGTAAGTCTATGAGAATGTGTTTGATTCCGCTTTCGCGAAAGCGTATCATCGTTTCCTCTAGTATATAAGGTGGATTAGTGTTAGAATAGTTCTTGGAGTTTTTATGCTCTTCATTAGGCAATGTGCGAATGATAATGGCCTCAATACCAGATTTTAAATTCTTAAAATGTAATGGTGTAATGACTTGATCTTCTCCTACTTTATCTGGTTCAATAGAAAATAATTGAGATTTAAAAAAGGTCTTTCCTAAGGCTTTATTCACACTATGAAACTCTTCAGTTAAATGACCTATACACTCGGTATGAGTTCCATGACTATGCGGATTAAAATGGATATTATTAAAGTTTGTAGAACCACCCAATTTCACATTTCCCACATATCCATCTACCTCAACATGCTTGATTTGTGGCTGATCGATGTACCATGCTCCTACTCCAGCATTATTTTGCACCGCCAGACTTATATCTATAGGTTGTGATAGATCTATTGTTACTTTTTGGTTTTCTAATTGAATAGTTGTTTGCATATAGTTGGTCTTTGTAGAACAAGAATTAATAATTAAAAAGCAAAGAATAAATATTTTTTTCATATTAATCTTTTTGGGCCACATTAAATTTTAAATCAAAGAAGATTACATAATCCTTAAGCGGTCCCATTCCCATTTCTTTACGACGTGCATCTACAGAACTAGGTGACTGTAGTTTATATAACTCATAAGTTCCATCATTATTCATCATTACTTGTGAGCCATATATTTGTGGCTTATCATCATCCATGAGCATGCGATCTTGCATAAGTGCAATATCTTGTTTTTCTAGTAAACCATTTTTTGATGCTTCAAACAGTAATGGGAAATACTGTTTGCGTTTCTCAGAATTTGCATGCTGAATAACTAACCATATTGCGGAGTACCCTAGTTCACCAGCACTTTCCTTTGAAGGCATTCCGCATTTTGCGAGGACTTGTTCAACAATGGTTAAGTTGTTCTCATCGATTTCGTCAATTTTGAGATTATCTGCTCTAGCATCTTGATCTCGCACATAGACACTTTTTAATAAATCAGATAAATTTTTACAATCTATATCCTTTGACCCATTTTTTAGTAATGGAGTAGTTTTTTGAGCAATACGTACTTTCTCAGAATCCTGAAGTTGAACTTTTATAAGAACACTATCATTGTTAATCATCCAGTCCGCATAAAGCAAGTCATTTGCAAATGCTGTGCGTTCTTTAACACTTAGTTTCTTACCTTCTAGATTGTAATAGGGAACATCTTTAGGGATTGAAATGTCATTATTAGAGATCATTTCTACCATTTCTTCGTAAGAAATTGCTATTAAATCTTCATCAAGATTTGTTTTACAACTTAATGCAATAACGGATATACAAAAGACCACTATTAACTGATTCCACCTCATCTCTTAATTCTTAATTTAAATTCAACATGAATAATTCACTGGCAATTCCATCACTTAGAAATTTTCCTTTGCGAGTGACAAATAGTTTATCGCCATCTAAATATAGTAAATGGTCTTTCAAGTAACTGGCTGCTTGTTCTAAAAGGTATGTTTTAAAGTTAACGCCGTATTCTTTTTCTATCTTTTCTAGTGATAATCCATAAATAGTGCGTAAACCTGTCATGATATATTCATTATAACGATCCACTATGGTAAGTTCTTCTATTTCTAGTGGTAAAATACCTTCTTGAATGGATTTCAAATACTTAACATTATTATTAATGTTCCAACCTCGTTTTTTACCGTCAAAACTATGCGCGCTAGGCCCTATACCTATATAACTTTTACCGGTCCAGTATGCCGTATTATTCCTGGAGAAATAACCTTCTTTTCCAAAATTTGAAAACTCATAATTCTTAAATCCATGCAGTTGCATTGCATCTAATAAAATATGAAAATGTTCTTGTGCTAACTCATCATCAACCTTAGGTATAAGACCTTTTTCAATAAAAGATTTAAGAGCAGTATTATTTTCTACTGTTAGAGCATAACTAGAGATATGGGGAACTTTTAAATCAATGGCTTTATAAATATTCTCTCGCCAGCGTTCTACTGTCATTCCTGGAATTCCGTAAATTAAATCTATAGAAATATTATCAAAATAAGTTTGAGCTTGTAAGATACAGGATAGTGCCTCTTGAGCATTGTGCGCTCGATTC
>JALZUY010000215.1 GCA_023301395.1 Nonlabens sp. | reverse complement strand
CATAAATGTTTGCACTTACACCTACTACGGTTCCTGTATTGAACATGGTATTGATTCCACATTTAGAATGATCGCCTAGCATTAAACCACAAAACTGTAATCCAGTTTTAGCAAATCGGCCTGTTTCATAATCCCATAATTTTACCTCAGCATAGTTATTTTTGAGATTACTCGTGTTTGAATCTGCACCTATATTGCACCACTCGCCTAGCACGCTGTTTCCTAAGAAACCTTCGTGTCCTTTATTTGAATAGCCAAAGATGACTGAGTTATTCAACTCGCCACCTACTTTGGAATGTGGTCCTACCGTTGTAGGTCCATAAATTTTAGTTCCTAGTTTAGTCGCACTGTGTTCCAGTAAAGCAAATCCACCACGTATAATACTACCTTCCATCACCTCAGCACCTTTACCTATGTAAATGGAACCATTTGTAGCGTTTAGCGTCGCAAAGTTAAGTACTGCTCCATCTTCTATAAAAATACGTTCTGAATGTATGGTTTGCACATTATCAGGAATAGGTTGGCTTTTTCTTCCAGCGGTAACCAGTTCAAAATCTGCTTCAAGGGCTTTTCCGTTTTTTGAGAATATATCACAGGTGTTATCGATTCCATCACAATCACCTTCAAACAGAACTTGTTCTAATTCGGTAGTTGGAGTATTAACTGTGGTTGCACGATATGCAATCATTTGGTCATTGTGAACTAACTTCTGACCAAGGTTTAAGGAATTAATGGCAAAACATAATTCATCTGTTGCAAAAAGATGTCCTGCGATAACTACATTATCTTCAGTTTCTTGCAATGGATACTTCGTTTGCAAATAATCTTCTGTTAGAAAACTCACTGTTGTATTCAGCCTTTGTTCCCATTTCTCCTTTAATGTCAATATTCCACAACGTATAAGACTGCTCGGTCTAGTGTAAGTAAAAGGTAATAGAGCTTTGTGTTTATTAAAGTCGGCTAGAATGTAGTTCATGGTACAGGTTGTTTTGCGGTTGCAAAGGTAGAGATTTTGATTTGTTTAGGTTATTAGGTTTTGGGTTGCTGGGTTAGAATGAGTTCGTGAGAATTTAAAAAGTCTGAGCACACACACAAAAATTTATATGGAATAAATTCTGCGTTAATTTAAAAAGTCAAACTACGGTCTGCCCGCATTGATGAACCAAAACTTTTTCCTCAACCACTTCGACAAGCTCAGTGCACCGCCTAAAGGGTGCGATTTCTTTTATTAGGTCGCTAGATTTTAAGTTTTGGTTTAAATTCAGATTTAGGTTTAACAACTATCTTAGCGGTATTATAGTAATACACTCGTAATTAATTTAAATGTTCAAAAAAATATTCTTTAAAAAAACAGAAACTAAGCATATTAAAGCCTTGGATATACTATTGTCAGAATTATTAATAAATGAGTTGCCTAACTATAAAAAAACACTTGATATATCAACCTTTGATGGAATAGGTATAGGTCCTAAAATTAATGGAATAGCTATTTCAAGAAGGTTTGATAGTAAGGTTTTCAAAGAATCAAACTTTGAAAAATTGCAAAGCTTTGATTTAGAAGGGATTTCCATATGGAATAGAAATTTAAAAAAATATGTAACTATTAAATTAGGATTTCATTTAAGTAGCTTGAGTATTATATACACAAATCACCCTAATCTTTTAAGAAATGAACTTGATTTAAATAAAGTAAAAAAATCGAAGTTGATTAAAACCCAAATTGAATAGTATGTTCGGAACTAGAAAGCGTCACTTATTTATGGTTATCGGTTTGCTGTTATTGCAACTACTGTTGTATTATAACTTGCGACATTTCCCATCATTTATTGAAACCTATTATAGCAACGGCATCTATCCATATATCTCTAGAGCGATGCGCATAGGTTTAGGTTGGATTCCGTTTTCCTTTGGAGATATCATGTACGGTGCAGGAATTATTATGATCTTGCGATGGTTATGGAATTCTAAGAAGGAATTATTCACGCTCAAGCGAAAGCGTTATACACAACTATTCCTTTCCATAAACGTCATCTTGCTATCATTTCAAGTTTTGTGGGGTTTTAATTATTACCGTCAACCACTTAATGTGACTCTTGAGATTGAAAAAGAATACACAATTGAAGGTTTAAGGAAAGTCACAGAGTTATATGCTGATTTATCTAACATCACGCATCATAAATTGCAAGCTATAGATAGTTTACCCGTGGAATTCAAACGTTCACAACAAGAGTTATTTGACATAGCAAGTAGTGGATTTGAACATTTACCTCAACCACAATTGCGACAAAAATTATTTCCTAATAGTATTAAGGAATCCTTACTTACACTACCGTTAACTCATATGGGATATAGTGGTTATTTAAACCCTATTACTGGAGAAGCTCAAACTAATGGTCGTATCAATTGTTATAAAACACCTGTATTGATACTACATGAGATGTCCCATCAACTGGGATTTGCAAAGGAAAATGAAGCTAATTATGTTGCGATATACGCTGGTATCCAGCACGAGGATCCTTATTTTAATTACAGTGCTTATATTTTTGGTTTAAAGTATTTACTTAACGATTTATACACAAAAGATCCCGAGGCTTTTGAAACCATTAAAGCGACATTACGACCTGGAATTCTTAAAAACTATAAAGAGCTTAGTGATTTTTGGGCTCCTTACAATGATGGTGTAATTGAAAAAGCCTCAAAAGCGACCTATAATCAATACTTAAAAGCAAACAATCAACCTGACGGAATGGCTACTTATAGCTATGTTGTTGCCTTACTTGTAAATGGATGATAAGTAATTACAGTCCTTAACACTTTTTAAGGATTGTAAATAGCTTGATTACCTATCTTTAAAATCTAATTTCAAAAACTTTATTAATGAAACGAGTACTACTACTCTTATTTCTTGCCTGCGGTATCGCCAGTGCACAGGAATACTTCCCTAACAACGACGATGTGTCTGCACGTGGTGAAGTAGTTGTGGCTATTACAAACGCAACAATAGTCACTAAACCAGGAACTGTTATTACAAACGGAACCATCATCCTCAAGGATGGAAAAATCTCTAATATAGGTAGCGGTATTGCTATTCCGTCAGGAGCAGTAATACAGGATGCAAAAGGAAATTACCTCTATCCATCTTT
Organism: Nonlabens sp.; assembly: GCA_023301395.1. GTDB lineage: Bacteria > Bacteroidota > Bacteroidia > Flavobacteriales > Flavobacteriaceae > Nonlabens. The sequence continues at coordinate 5,991 of JALZUY010000215.1, read as the reverse complement.
TATCGAGTCTTATGGAGATTTTGGTATGGAGAAACCTAAACGCGCTACTGGAAGTGGTCAGCAGTACGATGAAGGTCGTAAAGGTTTTTACTGGAATGACCACATCCGTTCTGAACAAGAGGCAATGAGCTTCTATAAATATGATGAGAAAGCGGCTAAAAAAATGATTGAAGCTGGTTATGGTTCTGTGCAAACGCATATGAATGATGGTATCGCTCGTGGAACAGGTATGCTAGTAGCTCTTAATAACAATGGTGATGATGGAATGCGTATCCTTAAAAAAGAAAGCGGGAATTTCTTCTCACTTAGACGTAGTGTTCAAACTAGACAAGCTTATCCTACTTCATTGATGGGAACACTTGCTTTATTACGTCAAACACATTTTGATGCAGACTGGTATTCTAAAGGAAATAGCGCTACTCGTGATTTATCACTAGAAGCTCTTGTATCAAATAAAGACTTAGTACAATTCATTGAGGCTGGCGATAAGAAAAACGTATTGCGTGCTGACAAAATGGGTGACCGAGTTGGTAAGCAGTTTGTAATTGTAGGTGGAGAAGATGCTTATGAAATGATAGCAGACATGAAAGCGACAAATGCTTCATTAATATTACCTATCAATTTCCCAGATGCTTATGATGTTACAAATCCATATCAAGAATGGTACGTGAACCTAGCAGATATGCGTGAGTGGAAACAAGCTCCTGCAAATCCATATTTGCTATCGCAAGCTGGAATCAACTATGCGATTACCAGTAAAGGTTTAAAGTCTCCAGATAAATTAATGGAGAAAATAAAGATGGCTATGGAATATGGCCTTACTGCAGACCAAGCTCTTGCGGCACTTACTACTAAACCTGCACAAATACTAGGTGTGAGCAATATGGTAGGAACACTTGAAAAAGGTAAAGTAGCTAACTTCATTATGACATCAGGTCCTTTATTTGAAAAGGAATCTAAGATATATGAGAATTGGGTTCAAGGTTCTAAGCATGTTGTAAAGGATCGCAATCGTAAAGATATCGACGGTTCTTACACAGCGCTTATCGCTGGCGAAACTTATAAAATGAACATCTCTGGAGATGCCAAGAAAGTAAGTATCAAAATAGATAGTACTAAATTAGGTAGTAAGATAACTTATGATGGAAGATGGATTAACATCACTTCTACTCAAAAAGATTCAACTACAACAGGTTTTACTCGTTTCCTAGGAGTAATAAGTGATGATTCTAATTATCACGGTATTGCATACTTACCTAATGGAAAAGAGATAAGTTATGTTGCTACTAAAGTAGAAGCAAAAAAGAAAGACAAAAGAGAAAAAGATAAAAAGGAGCTCAAATCTATAGGAGCTCTTACTTTCCCTAACGTGAGTTATGGTAGTGCTCTTAAACCTCAAGAAGAAACTATTCTTTATCGCAATGCTACCGTATGGACTAACGAGAAGGATGGAATTCTTGAGAATACAGACGTACTCGTTAAAAATGGTAAGATTTCTAAAATAGGTAAAAATCTAAGTGCTGGAAATGCTCGAGTTATAGATGCAACTGGTAAACACTTAACAAGTGGAATCATAGATGAGCACAGTCATATCGCCATAGATGCTGGTGTTAATGAAGCTGGTCACAATTCTACTGCCGAGGTTACCATTGAAGATGTAGTAGATCACGAAGATGTAAATATTTACAGAGATCTGGCTGGTGGTGTTACAACGTCGCAACTTTTACATGGATCTGCAAACCCTATAGGTGGTCGTAGTGCCATCATCAAATTGAAATGGGGCTATGCACCAGAGGAAATGATTTATTCTGACAGTCCTAAGTTCATCAAGTTTGCCCTAGGTGAAAACGTAAAGCAATCTCGTTTCCAGAATGGTGTGCGTTTCCCGCAAACTCGTATGGGTGTTGAGCAAGTATTTGAGGATTACTTTACACGTGCAAGAGAATATGCAAATTCAAAAGGTTCAAAGAAATTTCGCTATGATGAAGAGATGGAAGTCCTTCTAGAGATTCTAGAAAGCGAGCGATTTGTTTCTTGTCACTCTTATGTGCAGAGCGAGATCACGATGTTAATGAACGTTGCTGAGAAGCACGGTTTCCGCATCAATACTTTCACGCACATTCTCGAAGGTTATAAAGTGGCCGACAGGATGAAAGAACATGGTGTAGGTGGATCTACCTTCTCAGACTGGTGGGCTTATAAATATGAGGTGAACGACGCTATTCCATATAACGCAGCGATTATGCATTCACAAGGAGTCGTTACTGCTATCAACTCAGATGATGCTGAGATGTCAAGAAGATTGAATCAAGAGGCTGCAAAATCTGTGAAATATGGTAACGTTAGTGAGGAAGATGCTTGGAAATTTGTAACACTCAATCCTGCAAAACTTTTACATATCGATGACCGCACTGGTAGTATCAAGAATGGAAAAGATGCCGATTTAGTTCTTTGGTCAGACAATCCATTATCCGTTACCGCAACCGCAGAGATTACGATGATCGATGGGATTGTGTTTTTTGATAAGGAACGTGATTTACGCTTTCGCGAAAGCATAAAAGAAGAACGCCAGCAGCTCATAAACGAGATGCTCGCTGCCAAAAACAAAGGGCTCAAAACTCAAGCGCCTAAACAATCTACTAAAACTCTATATGAGTGTAACACGCTAGAATGGTAATCATGAAAAGAATCATATATATATTATGCGCTGTAGTAGGAATTACTGCCACTGCACAACAAACTCCTGTACCAGCCGCAAATAAGGCTTATACCATTATGAATGCGACAGCACATATAGGTAATGGTACGGTTATAGAAAATAGCGTTATCGTCATTGAGAACGGTAAAATCACAACAATCGCAGACGCTACAACGGTGCGCATGTCTCCAAAAGGCGAAGTTATAAACGCTAGTGGTCTACATGTCTATCCTGGAATTATAGCTTGTAACACGACTCTAGGATTAGTAGAGATAGATGCCGTAAAAGCAAGTGATGATGATAGAGAAATAGGAACTTTTAATCCGCATATACGTAGTTTAATCGCTTATAATGCTGAGAGTCGTGTAGTAGAAACAATGAGACCTAATGGTGTTCTTATTGCTCAAGTAGTCCCACGTGGTGGACGTATATCTGGTCAGAGCAGCGTAATGCAAATGGATGCATGGAACTATGAAGATGCTGCGATAAGAGTAGATGATGGAGTTCATATGAACTGGCCTAGGACTTTTTCTAGATCAGGTAGCCGTTTTAAGCCAGGACCTACTATTCCTAGTAAAAACTATACTCAACAAGTTGAGGAGTTGAAACAATTTATAGTAGCTGCTCAAGCTTATACAGGAACTGGAAAAAAAGATTTAAAATATGCTTCTTTAAAACCAGCACTTGACGGTAAAGCAAATATCTACATTCACGTAAATGGAGAAAAAGCAATACGTGATGTATTAGGTTTTGTAAAAGAGCAAGGATTGAAAGAAGTAGTTCTAGTAGGTGCGCAAGGAGCACAAAATGTGACTAAGGAGCTTATTGCAATGAATATTCCAGTTCTTGCAGGTAGAGTACATGACTTACCAGCAAGAGATGATGCAGATTATGATATGCCTTATAAGTTCCCTAAATTATTGAGTGATGCTGGCGTTATGGTAGCACTAGAAAACTCTGGAGATATGGAGCGTCACCAGGCTCGTAACTTTCCGTTTTATGCAGGAACGATTGTAGGTTTTGGAATGGATGCAGAGCGAGCACTACAACTCGTAACACTTAACGCTGCAACTGTGCTAGGAATCGAGAAAGATTACGGTTCTCTAGAACAAGGAAAGAGCGCTACCCTATTCATCTCAAAAGGAGATGCCCTAGATATGCGAGGTAATCAATTAACTCGCGCTTTTATAGATGGACGTGATATCTCATTGAATACAAGACAGAAAGACTTGAGCGATCGTTATATGGAGAAGTATAATAAGAAGTAAAAAAAAATCTGTGATTTTTAAAGCCAGTCCTTTGTGACTGGCTTTTTTTTTAAACGAATATGAAATAAACACATACGCTTATACATATTACGTTCTTTTAAATCTCAAAAAACGTTTATCTTTAATGTGATTTTAATTTGAATGCATCTATTTCATGTATTGCAATTCCATAAAAACTAACGACTATGAAATTATTCAAGTACTCTTTTTTAGTATTCTCACTTTTTATTCTCGCTTGTCAAACAGACGATGAAAGTTCTACTTCTAATGATGGAAGCGGTAACGGAGCTAATTTTTCAGAAAATTTTGGGATTCAAAAAAGCGCTAGTTTTTTTGGAACCGTAAAAGACGAAGATGGTAATCCATTAAGTGGTGTAGAGATATCTATTGATTCTCAAATTAAAATCACTGATGATAATGGTATCTTTTATCTTGAAAATGCTAGTGTAAATGAAAGCTTTGCCTATTTAAAAGCTAGTAAATCAGGTTATTTTAAAGGCAGTAGAGCTCTTGTACCTAGCGATGGTATTAATAATGTTTCCATTATACTCTTAACTAAATCAGTGACTTCTACTGTTTCCAGTGGCACAAACGCAATTGTTTCTTTACCTAATGGGGCAACCGTGGAACTGGATGGGAATTATATTCTTGCTGATGGTAGTAGTTATTCAGGTAATGTTGATGTTTACATGAAATTCTTAGATCCAGTAGATGAAGATTTATTCTCCATAATGCCTGGAATGTTATATGGTCAAGATATTAGTGGTGGTGAAAGTGGCTTAGACACCTATGGAATGGTAGCTGTAGAATTAGAAAGTAGTAATGGTGAGTCACTAAACCTAGCAAACGGATCTACTGCTCAACTAACATTTCCTGTAGACACTTCTCTTTTAAGTACAGCTCCTGGTACGATTCCACTTTGGTTTTTTGATGAAGAAAAAGGATACTGGATAGAGGAAGGACAGGCAACACTGGTAGGAAATGAGTATAAAGGAGAAGTTTCTCATTTTACATTTTGGAACTGTGATGATCCTTTTCCAGTAGTCAATGCATGTATAAAAGTCATAGACAGTAATGGAAATCTTATGGCAAATACTTTAGTAACCATTGATGCTCCTAATCTAGCAACTACTAATTCTGGTTATACAAACATAGACGGAGAAGTATGCGGTAAAATACCTGCAAATGTGTCATTTACCGTGAACATTATAGATCCTTGCGGAAATGTTGCTGCTAGTGAGGTTAAAGGACCTTTTAGTAGTGATACTAATTTTAGTATCACCTTGACTAATGCAATTTCAAATCAAACTATTACTGGAACATTAAATGATTGTAATAATCTTGCCGTAACAAATGGGTATATTATATACCGTCAAGGAAACAATTCCAGAACTACACCAGTCATAGGTGGAAGTTACTCTTTTTCATTTTTAGACTGTGTCAGCGCTAGCAACTCCTTTACTATAGAAGGTGTAGATATTAATTCAGCTCAAACTTCTGGTGAAGTAACTTTTACAAGCACTCCACCTGTTACTAGCATAAGCCCACTTTTTACTTGTGATACTATATCTGAGTATATAGAATATAGTATAGATGGAATTCCGATGGTTTTAAGTACTAATGATATATTAGATACTACTCAAGTTTCTAATTTCCCTTCTGCTTTTGTAGTAAGCAGTACTAGCCCTACAACTAATGGCCTTCAAAACTTTATCATATTCTACACACCAGTAACGGGAATCTATACCGTAAGTAGTGGAAATACCCTAATTGCGATAGAAGATGTTTTTATAGATAACAATCAACCCAACGCACTTCAAACTACTTTAAACTATGCATCAACTATAGGTGACTACCATAGTGGTACTTTTGGTGGTACTTATACAGACTCAAATACTAATACTGTGCGCAATCTATCAGGTAGTTTTAGAGTATTAAGAACTCAATAAGAATTACCTAAACTTTTAAATTACTTATTTTTAAAGCCAGTCCTTTGTGACTGGCTTTTTTGTTAAACATAATAGA
>JALZUY010000214.1 GCA_023301395.1 Nonlabens sp. | reverse complement strand
ATTTGAGGACCGCGCTGGATTCCTTCTTCTGCCCAGTTTCTAGTTTCATCTTCTAAGTACATCATTTCAAGAAGATCATTAGGCCAGCCTTCATTCTTTAATTGATCTAACATTCTATAAACAACAACTTGAACCGCAGGAACTGTACTCCACATAGAGTCGTTTAATGCACGCCAGTGATTTGCATCTACCTTACTATCATCTTCCAGTTGCTCTCTACAAGTATTACATGCTAGAATACTGATATCTTTTACATTTTTTGGAGAATCCGCCACCTCGTAAAGAGCAAGTCCTACTTTTTGTTCTAATGAATCTGTTGCAGTACAAAGTTCACAAGTATTACCTGATCGGTCTTCTAATTGTTTAAGTAAATCTGACATGTTTGTTTTTTAAGAAATGTAAAGGTAAATAACCTAAACAAGTTCTATCGTTATTTGTAAATAACTTCTTTCAAAGGTCTTTCAAAAACAACATCTATGAATTATATTGTGAACTTCATTAACCAATAATATTATCGCATGCAAGAAAAGAATGTGCCTGTACTCAAATCACTAATAATCTTACTTTTTTTAGGGTTTTCAATTCAGTTAAGTGCTCAAAAATCAGAAAAGATTATCGACTTATTACTTAACAATAAAAGATCTGAGGCTCTTAAATTATCTAAAAAACTAGATGATAGTAAAGTAGAAGATTATTATTTAAAGCAAATAATACTTAAAGAAAATGGAGAAATTGCAAACGAATTCAATTACTTAGAAGGTTTATTAACTAAACCAAATTTTGAGCCTTATCTATTTGCATCATGGCATGAAACTTTTTTATTCTCTGATTATGAGAGTCAAGGTTTTTCACCACTGGAATTGAAAAGGTTTAAAGAAATACAAACGCCACAATTAAAAGACGCTAGCTTAAAAAGTGCCTATACCTACATGAAAAGTATTCATGCTGAGTCTGTAAGAGATTTTGATGGTCAAAAACAACACGTTGCATCAATAAGCAATATTGATAACTGGGAAAAAGTAGGTCCATTTGAAAACCTCAATGATAGTGGATTAAATATCACTTATGCTCCAGAAAATGAAGCTACTACAAGTAAAGGTTTTGATACTAATGGTAATGGCTTTGTAAACTGGTACGTTGCTCCTAAGAATCCTTTAAGTCCATATAAAGATTTCCTAAATCACGATGAGTATGGAAATAAAATCAACTATGCGCAAACTTTTATTCAGTCGGATAAAGAACAGCGTGCTGTATTGAATTTAGGACGTGGAGGAATTATAAAAGTATTTCTTAACGATGTAGAAATTCTTGAAGATAAAGAAGATGTAAGAACTGAATTAGACGCACATCAAATAGAAGTCACATTGAATGCTGGATCAAATAGGTTATTAATTAAAAGTGCTTCTAGCGGCACTCCATACTACATCGCTAGATTTATGGATACTAACAATAATCTATTAACTCTAAGTAATGACTTAAGTAATAAATCTTATAAAAAAGGAACAGAATCTAGTGTGAATGCGATGTCACGCACACATCCTATGGAAAATTTTTTTAAAAATAAATTAAAAAATAATCCAAATGATTTTTTAAGTTTTTATGGATTATTCCACAGCTTACACCATAACGCACGATTCAAAGAAACCATTCCTATGGTTAAAGAGCAACTAAAAAAATATCCTCAAAGTTCTCTATTGAATATCATGCTTATGAATGCATATTCAGAAAGTGGACAGGATGATGAGGCCGTTAAGGTCATGGAAAATTTAATGAAAAATGACCCTACATACTATCAGTCATTAATTCTTGAGTTTGCAGATACTGAAAAATTAATGAAACTAGATCAACAAGAATTCAGAAAAAAAATAGCCGAAATTCAAGGTGCTACTAATATGAGTACTATTGATGAAGTTTGTAATCTGTTTATTGCCTTGCGTAATGAAGAAGAAAAAGAAGCCGAAAAGATTCTGGATCGACTTATTGAAGATGAAAGAACGACAATCAAAGGTGTTTCCACTTATGCAAGTTTCTATAATTCTATATTAAACGACGAGAAACGCTATGAGCAAATCTTAACAGATACTGATGAGAAGTATTTCTCTTGGCACATTGTCAATAATCTATCTGGAATATACAGTCGTGAAAATCGTAAAGAGGAATGGGAGAACATCCTCACAACAAATCTTATGAGGTACGATTTCTACAACAGCTATTTACAAAGAATGGTTTATGTCTATAATGAAAATAAGAAATACGACAAATCTCTAGACCTCATCAATCAAGGATTAAAAAACTATCCCGATGCTTTAAGAATGCGTACATTGATGGGAGATACTTATTTAAAACTTGAAAATAAAAAGGAAGCCATCAAATGGTATGAAGAGAAACTAGATCGTAGTCTATCTGATTTATCATTACGTCGCAAAGTATATGATTTAAAAGGGATCACGGATCCTATGGAAAAAATCAAGACCAAAGATCATTATAAGTATATAGAAAAGAATCGTAATAGTGAAATGGAGAACAACTATGGTTTAAATATTTTACTAGAAGAAAATAACTTAATGTTATATCGTCGTGGTGGAGTGCGCTACCATGGTACGATGATTTATGAAGTAACAACTTTAAATGGAATAGAATCGATAAAAGAATATGACTTAGGTCTAGGCGGTAATTATGTCGTGAACAAATCTGAGATTGTAAAAAAGGATAAAAGTATTGAACCAGCAGAACGCAGTGAATCTAGCATGGTTTTCAACAATCTTGAAATAGGTGATGTTGTTTATTTAGACTATGAGACTGAATATTATACCTACGGTAGGTTTTATAAAGATTATGATAACGTATATAATGTTAGAGGCTATCATCCTATTAAAGAATACCACCTGAGAGTGATCAATGAAAGTGATAAACCACTGTATCACGAAGTAGTTAATGGTGATATTCCAGTTAAAAAGTATAAGACTGATGGCATGCAAACCTATGAATGGAGCATGAAAAATGTTGATGCTATTAAACTTGCTGAGGATTACATGAAAAATCTAGTGGATCAGTCAGAGCATATCCACATCAGCACATTACAAGATTGGACTGTAATTTCAGAATGGTACTCCGATTTAGTGCGCAGTCAAATTGAAATTGAAGATGAAGTAACTGAGGCATACAATGCCATTTTCCCCAATGGACATCAAGGAAAAACAGATAATGAAAAAGCAAAAGCTATCTATGATTACATTACAGATGAGTTTACGTATAGCTATGTAAGTTTTAAGCAAAGTGGTTATGTTCCCCAAAAACCTTCTAAGACTATCAAGTCAAAGCTAGGAGATTGTAAGGACTTCTCTACCCTATTTGTTACACTAGCCTCAATGAGTGATCTAGAAGCTAATCTAGTGTTGATTCTTACATCTGATTATGGTGAGAACGCATTAAAACTGCCATCTCGTGATTTCAACCACTGTATTATTAAGACTAAAATTGATGGAAAAGATCAGTTTCTAGAACTGACTGATAAATATTTACCATACAAGTCTATTCCTGGATCATTGAATCATGCCATAGGTCTTGAAATACCTTATGAGAATAAAGCTAATGCGTCAAATAATTTATTCATTCTTAAAAATGCTGCAAGTGCTCTAAGTCAATATAACACGACAGCTATTATTACAGTTAAGGATGATGAGTTCAAAGCTACACTTACTACAGACGTAAAAGCAAGTACCGCTTCTTACTTACGTAGTCTCGCCGATGAGGAAAATGAAGAGCTTAAAAAAGACAACCTTAAATCTTTCTTAGAGAATCGATCTACAGCAAAATTTGATGTAAATAAAATTGTAAACGCTACTTACGACCATACATCAGACGGAATTGTAGTAGAGACTGAGTTAAATCTATTATCTAAGCCAGGCTCAATAGGTAAAATGAAAACCTTCCAATTGCCATTATTCTCAGTACCTTATACTCAAAGTATCATTGAAGAAGATGATCGCAAACATGATATACTCTATCGCGACTATGAAGACACAAATTCTTATACTGAAAAAATTATCATAGAGTTGGAAGATGGAAAAAAGTTTATTGAAGTTCCTGAAAGCAAGAAACTAAGCTATAGAAACCACAGTTATAGCATTACTTATAAAGAGGTCGCTCCTAACAAAATTGAAGTAGAAATAGTTTCAAAACCTAGTTTAGAAGAAATTAAAGCAGCAGATTACGCTGACTTTAAAGCCTTTGTTCAATCTGTAATAGAAACTAGAGAGCAATATCTAGCTTATAAATAATAGAAAAAACAAATTGTATATCAAACTAAAGAGGTTATGTATGGTTCATAGCCTCTTTTTTTGTTGATTATTTCGCTTTCGCGAAAGCGTAAAACTTCAAAACCTAATACTTATTAAATTCCGGTTTCCAAGATACAACGGATGGGAAAGGATGAGTTAAATTAGATTTTAATAAAGAATATGTTACATCAAAATCAAGGATATTCCAATTCTCATCTACGGCGACTATGAACGGACCATAACCCATTCCTAGTTTTTCAATGAATCTATTTGAATCCAGGTTAGTAGTGCGGAAATGTGAACCTGCAATTTGTGAACTCAAGAAAAAATCTTTAAAAATCTCTTTAACCTCATCTGTATTTAAACCTATGGTTATGAATCGAGAGCGATCTCCTTTATTTGTTACATAAAACTGATTCCATTTGAGAAAATTACTTTCTAAATTCTTATCTGTTGAATTATATACTAAAATATAAGCGCTCCTACCTTTTGCCTTTTCTAATTCAATTTCTTTATCAAAAAAATCGGTAACCTTAGGAATAGGAAATACATCACCTACTTCTAATCGTTTTCTTTTATTGAAAATCCTTTTTGCATCTTTATAATGATATGGAGAATATGAAAAACGACTTACCAGCTGCATAAAATCATCACTACGTGGATGTCTTTTTAAAACCTGATCTTCAAATAATTGAATTAACATCCATCTTAACGTTCTAGAATCAACCTTTTTAATTTCATCTTTCATTTCCTTGTAGTTATTTAATGAAAGAACCTTATGGTAATAATAAGCTAGGCTTAAATCTAAATATCTTCTATAATTGAAATGATGATTACTCACATCATAGTTCATCTTAGGAAAATCGTCTATAGTTAGTGCAGTTATATCGGTGTTTTCAGATCTTAAAGCGTCATGAAATACATCATTATATGACAAATAGTAATTCCAGAATTGTTTCTCATCCTTAAGAAAATGTTCAGATAATGAGAGTGATTTTGCCTCTATTAGAAAACGTTCCTTATTACTAAGTATCATTTCTCTTGCTCTTATTTTATCTGCCTTTATAAAAAGTGAATCACTTTCTAGTTTATTTAAAGCACGATGCCTATTTAACAGATAATTATTCTTAACAGCACCTTGATTACCGGCATAATAAAACTCATACTCATTATAATTCTTACCTAAAACGACAGTCAACGAATCCTCTTTTTCTAGATGAAT
>JALZUY010000213.1 GCA_023301395.1 Nonlabens sp. | reverse complement strand
TATTCAAAAGCAGGCTGCGGATGCGGTCAAAGAAGCGACAACTAATCGCGACACAAAAGTAAATGCTCTTAACGCAGAAGTTGCAGAAACGGAGAAGAATGCACGCGCAGAAATTGCAGTTGCACAAGAAAATGCGAAAAAGGAAGTGAATATGGCTCGTCAGGAGTCAGATGCGAAGAAACAACAATATGCATCTGATGCTGAAGTAGCGCGTAAAGCTTCTTTAGAGGAAATAAACAAAGCTCAAAAGGATGCTTCTGAGTCTGTTTATGAGACGAAACAGCAGGCAAGCGAACAAATGACTAAGGTTAAAAAAGAAAATGCTATAAAAATAGCAGCGGAACAAGCGAAAGTCAAAGAAGCGAACGATAAGAATGCTCAAGCTCAGGCGGAGTTGAATAAAGTAAAAGAACAACTGCGTCAAGCGAAAGCGGAATTGGAGAAAGTAAAAGAACAAATGCTGAACGTATTGTAATGACTGCGCAACCCAAACTTATCGTTTTCAGTGCACCATCAGGAGCTGGAAAAACTACGTTAGTAAGACACCTTTTAAATATTGAAGATTTAAACCTTGCCTTTTCCATATCAGCAGCCTCTAGGGAACCACGTGAAGGAGAAGTGGATGAAGAAGATTACTATTTCCTAGGGATTCCAGAATTCAAAAATCGCATAAGAGCAAACGATTTTATCGAGTTTGAAGAGGTTTATAAAGATCAATTTTATGGAACGTTGAAAACCGAGGTAGAACGCTTATGGGCTCAAGGTAAAAATGTGATCTTTGACATAGATGTAGTCGGAGGATTACGTTTAAAGCAAAAATTCCCTGATCGCTGTATCTCTATTTTTGTAAAACCACCTTCTATTAACGAGCTACAAATCCGACTTAAAAAACGCAAAACAGAAACTGAAGAAAAGATAGCAATGCGCGTTGCAAAGGCTAGTACAGAAATGGCTACCGCACCACAATTTGACGTGATTATTAAAAATATTGATTTAGACATTGCAAAACAACAAGCCGAAACTGTAGTGAGAAGCTTTATCCATAAAAGAGTAGATATAGATGAAGAAGAGTAATATCGGCCTTTATTTTGGAACATTTAATCCGGTGCATATCGGGCATCTAGCGATTGCAAACTATTTAATAGAAAATAGTAATTTGAATCAAATATGGATGGTTGTAACACCTCATAATCCACATAAAAAGAAATCTACTCTACTCGATGATTACCAGCGATTAAACATGGTACATCTAGCTACTGAAGATTATTTAAAAATTAAGGCAAGTAATGTTGAGTTCAATTTGCCACAACCTAATTATACGGTAAACACGCTAGCTCATCTTACAGAAAAATATCCCGATAATGAGTTCACTCTTATTATGGGAGAAGACAACCTTAAAAGTCTTCATAAATGGAAAAACTACCAGGTTCTACTGGATGATTATCATATCATAGTCTATCCTAGAATCTCAAAAGGAAGCATTCCAGCAGATCTATTAAATCATGAAAGTGTGACTAGAATAGACGCTCCTATCATGGAAATATCTTCTACCATGATACGTAATGGGATCAAGGAAGGTAAAGACCTACGTTACTTTATGCATCACAAAGTACATGAATATGTGGAAGAAATGAATTTTTATAAGTAGTGTGAGTTTGTAGTTTGAAAAAAATGAAATATCCAATCGAGCGTAGTCGAGATTTCTTTTATTATTCAAAAATTATGGAATCTCACGATAAAAAAATCCAACCTCAGTTAATGTGAAAGCTTTCTTACAAAAAACAATTGTTCAATTTTTAAAATCAGTTTTAAATTCTCGTAATAGAAATCTTATCCTTTAGGCTTAGGGAAAAAATTTAAGCAATCCACGAACTAAACCTTTTTTGTAACTCACTCAGCTGCGCTGCGCTCGTTGCCCACCTGTTTTGCATTTGCAAATGAAAATGCTTTTAGATCATTCTTAAAAAAAGGATTTTACAAATATTTTTATTGAAATAAAAGAACCATAAACACAAAAACCGCCTGCAATCTCGAGAGATTAACAGACGGTTTTCAACCAACCAATTCTTTTTACTTTTTCTTTTTAAGTACTCTACTCGCATCTATCATTCTAGATTTTCCAGAATCATTTTCTACTCCAGTAATACTCTTTAATTGAATGTATCCTCTGCCTTTAAATTCATATGTTGTTCCAGAGGCAGCATGATACAATTCTATCGTGTTCTCATTAATAACGTAAAGGTTGAAATAATCATTGCCCAGAAAATCATAATCCAGCGTTAAATGCTTGTTAACAGATCCTGGCGTCTTATCTTCCACCCAGTATTCTCCTGTATAATCCCAGAATAAACTACTGTAGTTCAATCCTGTACGATCTGTAGAACTCTTAAATTCATCTCCATTAAAACCAGGAGTAAACTGCAAGTAATTCTCATTATCAAAATAATTCAATGCACCTACATTACTAGTATACACCTTTTCCCATGCTCTATATTCCTGTAAGAAATACTGAATATTATCATAGAATAACTGATCATAATCAAAGTTTTTACGGTGGTATCCATCTAAGTAATAAACCGTTCCGCGATGTAGATCAATCAACTTAATGCGGTTATAGTTCAACACTACTACTGTAAAATCGTGTAACCCATCAATATCATGTAAAATAGAGACTTGATTATTGATGATTTGATAGCTACCTACATCCAGTCCTAGACCAGCGCCGGCACTTCCTACACCAACTAAATTATTGTTTGCATATAAGGTCCCAAAATCAAAACTTACCGTAAATGCCTTTCTCATAAAAGGGATATCTGGAATTCCTTGTGTGCTGTTTAAATCAACGTACCACAATTCTTGATCTCTCAATATGTCATTAAGTGTAGGGCGATTATCAAAACCATCTCCTAGCACCACTTCTGTATCACAACTTGCAATAGTCATCGCAATCAACAGGCTTCCTATAATTTTGTAAAATGTTTTCATAATCGTAATATTTAATAGTTACTATAACATTTGCCAAAAGCATGCCAATATCATAAGTTATTTTTTTTCAAGTATTTATTTTTAAAATACCGCTTTCGCGAAAGCGATATTCTCACAGCTCCACGTACCAAATCTAAAAAACGGCATAGTGAACAACTGTTCCAGCAATGGTTGAGAGCTACACTTAAAAATGTTATTTTTACAATCCAACTAACACTTATGGAGAATAACAAAAAATTTGCGGTAATAGGCGGCGGTAGCTGGGCTACAGCCATCGTAAAAATGCTTTGTGAAAACCTAGACCAAGTAGGCTGGTACATGCGCAGTGTTTATGCGATAGAGCATATCAAACGTAATGATCATAATCCTAATTATTTAAGCTCAGTAGAATTTGATGTAAATCAACTCAAGCTTTCAAACGATATTAACGAAATTGTGGCCGATGCTGATGTATGCATTTTTGCAATCCCAAGCGCCTTTTTATATACTGAACTACAGAGTTTAACAGTGGAATTAAAAGGTAAAATTATCTTTAGCGCCATTAAAGGAATCGTACCAGAGACTGGATTAATCGTAGGTAAGCATTTTAATGAGCATTATAACATTCCGTTTGAAGATATAGGAGTTCTCACAGGACCATGTCATGCAGAGGAAGTTGCCCTAGAACGTCTATCCTACTTAACAATCGCATGTGCTGACGAGGTAAAGGCGCAATACATTGCTTCTAAATTAAGTAGCGATTACATCAACTGTAAAACTAGTGATGACATTATAGGAACTGAATATGCAGCAGTATTGAAAAACATCTATGCGATTGCAGCTGGTATTGCTCATGGTTTAGGATACGGAGATAATTTCCAGAGTGTTCTTATGAGTAACGCGATTAGAGAAATGAAACGTTTTATCAAGAAAGTACATAAGATGAAGCGTAACATTAATGATAGCGCTTACCTAGGTGATTTACTGGTTACCGGTTATTCTGTTTTTTCAAGGAATAGACTCTTTGGAAATATGCTAGGTAAAGGTTACACAGTGCGCAGCGCGCAATTAGAAATGAGCATGATTGCCGAAGGTTATTATGCTACTAATAGTGCTTATAAAATTAATAGTGAAAAAGGAGCTAATACTCCTATTCTAGATGCTGTATACAGCATCTTATATGAAAATAAAAATCCTAAAAAGGTATTTAAAAAACTGGCTGATAAGCTGGACTAAATTTAAAATAGATATGTCAAATATTGCAAGTAGCTTCGGGATGGATGAGGCTTTAAAACAACTAGGAATTAAAGATGTTAATCACGGAACATCTACAGGAAATCACCACTTTGGTAACGGAGAAGAAATCGCTTCTTACTCACCAGTAGATGGTAAACTTATAGGTAAAGTAACCGCTACTACTGCGGCAGACTATGAAGCGGTAATGGAAAAGGCTCAAGCTGCTTTTTTAACATTTAGAACTATGCCAGCTCCACAGAGAGGAGAAATCGTAAGGCAATTTGGTAATAAATTAAGAGAGCTCAAAGAACCTTTAGGTAAGCTAGTCTCTTATGAGATGGGTAAATCATTACAAGAAGGTTACGGAGAAGTACAAGAGATGATCGATATCTGCGATTTTGCAGTAGGTTTATCAAGACAGTTGAATGGACAGGTAATTCCATCTGAACGACCAGGACACGTTATGAGAGAACAATGGCACCCTATAGGTGTTGTTGGAATAATTTCAGCCTTTAACTTTCCAGTAGCTGTTTGGGCTTGGAACACAGCTCTTGCATGGATTTGTGGAGATGTATGTGTATGGAAAGGCTCTGAAAAAGCACCTTTATGTACTGTTGCTTGTCAAAATATTATAGCTGCAATCCTAAAAGAAAATGATTTACCAGAAGGTATTTCATCTATCATTAATGGAGACTATAAAGTAGGTGAAATGATGACTACTGACTCTAGAATTCCTTTAGTATCTGCTACAGGATCTACAAGAATGGGAAGAATAGTAGGTGCAACGGTTGCAAAGCGTTTTGGAAAATCATTACTAGAGCTAGGAGGAAATAATGCTATTATTATTACACCTACTGCAGACTTAAAAGTAGTAGTGCCTGGTGCTGTATTTGGTGCTGTAGGTACTTGTGGACAACGTTGTACTTCAACAAGAAGATTAATCATTCACGAATCTGTTTATGATAAGGTACGCGACGCAATTGTAGGTGCTTATGGTCAGTTGACTATAGGTAATCCACTAGATGAAAAGAATCACATAGGTCCGTTAATTGATCAAGAATCTGTAAATACTTATCTAGCCGCTATTGAAAAAGCAAAAGCTGAAGGTGGAAACGTATTAGTTGATGGTGGTGTTCTTGAAGGTGCAGGCTATGAAAGCGGTTGCTATGTAAAACCTGCTATTGTTGAGGCAGAGAATCATTTTGAAATTGTACAGCACGAAACATTTGCTCCTATTTTATATTTAATGAAATATTCTGGTGAAGTAGAAAATGCTATTGTAAAACAAAATGGTGTAGCTCAAGGATTGTCTTCTTCTATCATGACTAATGAAATGAAGGAAGCAGAGAAATTCTTATCATTTGCAGGATCTGATTGTGGAATTGCAAATGTAAATATAGGAACTAGTGGTGCTGAGATTGGAGGAGCTTTTGGAGGTGAAAAAGAAACTGGTGGTGGACGCGAGTCTGGATCTGATGCTTGGAAAGTATATATGAGAAGACAAACTAACACCGTAAACTACTCTGATGAATTACCTCTAGCTCAAGGAATTAAATTTGATTTATAGAGATTAATTTCTTCAAATATAAAATCCGCTTAATAAGAAATTCTTAAGCGGATTTTTACATTATTAAAAAAATAACTTTATTTGCCGCTCCATTATGAAGCCGTTTCTTACATTTTAAATAAATTTTACGATGTATTAAACACACATTTATAAAATTATGGACCCATATGGGTTCTA
>JALZUY010000212.1 GCA_023301395.1 Nonlabens sp. | reverse complement strand
AGCTATTCTAAAATGAGCTGACATAGCCAACTCTAATCCACCACCAAGTGCAAATCCATTTACAGCAGCAATTACTGGCTTAGAACAATTCTCAACTTTATTAAAAAGGATTTCCTGTCCATGAGCAGCAAGTTCTTTTCCTTGCTCTGGTGTGAAATCTGCAAATTCTGAGATGTCTGCTCCAGCGACAAATGCTTTTTCTCCACTACCAGTAAGGATGATCACTCTTGTGTTCTCATCATCTTCGGCAGTATCAATCGCCTGACTTAACTCATGAATCGTCTCTTTATTTAGAGCATTCAGCTTGTTAGGTCTATTAATAGTAATAGTAGTAATCTTATTTTCAGTAGCAACTAGAATGTTGTTCATAGCGATATAATTTTGTCTTGGGTAAAAATAAACATAAGCTCAGCGATGAAAGAATATCGAGCTTTAAAAAAATGATAAGATGTTACGATTATGCTTTCGCGAAAGCTTGTTATAAATAAACTATCGAGACAACGGCAGCTGCACCACAAACTCTGTTCCTTCACCATACTGAGTGGTCATGGTAATTGTACCATTAAAATTCTCAACAATTTGTTTTACCATGGCAAGACCTAATCCCATTCCACTATTTTTTGTGGTAAACTTAGGTTCAAAAATTTTGCCCTGATGATCCTCGTGAATTCCAGAACCATTATCTGCGACCTTAAGAAAGAGATTTTTCTCATCGTGAGAAACGGTGACCTTAATCTCAGGATCCCGAGTTTCATCCAGTGCTTGAATGGCGTTTTTAATCAAGTTAGTAACTACTCTTATCAATTGAGTACGATCAAAAATGGCGTATAATGATTCTGCATCTTCTTTATAGGTGATGTAGGATTCATTAAAAATATCGAGAGCAAGTTGTGTAACCACAGGCACATCAGTCTCTTCACTTTTTTGAGCTGGCATGGTTGCATAAGTGGAAAATGCACTTGCGATATTACTCATCACGTCAATTTGCTCAATTAATGTGTTGCTGTATTCCTTTAATTTTTCAGGAGCTTCGGGATCAGATGGATCAAATCTACGTTCAAAACTCTGGACCGTCAATCGCATAGGTGTCAATGGGTTTTTAATCTCGTGTGCTACTTGTTTTGCCATTTCGCGCCATGCTTGCTCACGTTCACTGGTTGCCAACTTAACAGCACTTTCTTCCAGCTGATCCACCATATTGTTATAAGACATGACTAGTGCATTTAATTCACCAGCATCTGTCTCATCAATAACTATTTTATCATTGCGTTGAGCGATGTTGATTTCCTGGAATCGATCACTTATTCGACTTATAGACTTAGTAATATACTTAGATAAAAAATAAGCAAGCACTATAGATGATAAAAACATCAACACGTAGATCCAAGATAATCTAGTCAGGAATTCACGTAATTCATAGTTCATAAAATCATCATTCTCAAGATAAGGTAAATTGAGAACAGCTATTGTTTTAAACTGACTATCAGTTATATAAGAATAGCTAGATAAGTATTTCTTGCCATCTTCTTCAAACTCTATTACATACCGTTTGGTATCTGATGCATTCAGTCCTTCAAGAATTGTTTTATTTATTTGAAGTTCTAGTATATCTGCTTTGAGTCTAGGTTTAGATGTTTTTATTAATCTACCTTCTAAATCATACATATTTACAGGCATACCATGAATATCACTTATTCCATAAATTTCATCTCTGAAAATAAATTGTAAATTTTCTGTAACAACTTCAAAGTCTGTTTTTCCTAATTCATAAGCGATATTTTCTTTTATCGCTTGCTCTTTACGTTTTAAACGTTTTGAATGGTAGTCCTTGGCCTGTTCTCTTGATTGATAAATAGACATACCAGCAATTAAAAGACTGGAAATCAATGTCAATAAAATCATCGCGATAAAAATGCGATTACGCAGGCTGTTTTGAAATATTTTCATGAAGTGTAAATGTAATACCTTAAAAACATATCCCGAAGCTACGTTTTTTATATTCTTTTCTTGAAACAATAATCAAGCCGAAAAATGGTTCAAGGTTTAAGATTTTCTACTATCAGTTTAGTAGGTAGTAATCAACTTTTATTTGAATATTCAAATGAACACATATTAATATTCTGAAAACTTCCGTTTACAAAAATTAATAGCAACAAAAAATCCCTAAACGATAGTCTAGGGATTTTAAAATTCAAATACTTAACAGATTAAGGTCTCGACTGCGCTCGACCAGACAAGTTATAAATTATTTAGTCATCGCTGGATTCACCCATGAGAAATGAGCTATTTCCTCTGGTATTTTAATACGTTGAGAAATACGTTCCATACGTGCTGGAAGTTTCATCAAGTAATCGCGAGCTTTCTCAGCCTCTTCATTAAGACCTTGCATATTTGCAATATCCCACTGATCGATCAGTTTTTGCATGATGTCTATATAATCTTGTGCTGTATAAACACCTATACGTTGTGCACTGTTTGAGAAATCCTCAAATGCAGTTCCTATAGATTGTCCAGCTTCTCTTAAAAACATGGCTGGCATTACAATCTTGTTTACCATCATATCTTTAAAAGCGATCATCATATTATTAGGATCTACTTTAAAAATCTCAGTCACAAACATGCTGTATGCTTTATGGTGTCGCATCTCATCACCTGAGATCATGCGACACATTTTAGATAGCGCATTATTACCATATCCACGAGCAAGTTTTGCCACACGATTGTGTGAAATATAAGTTGCAAGTTCCTGAAAACTCGTGTAGATAAAGTTCTTATAAGGATCACGATCAGTTCCTATGTCAAAACCGTCGGCAATTAAATGTTGTGTAGTAATTTCTATCTCGCGCATGTTTACACGACCTGAAAGATATAGGTACTTATTAAGTGTATCTCCATGGCGATTCTCTTCACCAGTCCATTGACGGATCCACTTGGACCATATATTTCCTTTTCCTTCTACCTGATTGATTCCTTCTACATCCATTAACCAGGATTCATAAGTAGGCAATGCCTCTTCAGTAATAGTATCTCCTACAAGAGCTACCCAAAAATCATAAGGCAACTCCTTTGCTAGTTCTCTAAGTTCAGTTACCTCATCAAAGAACGTGTCTGCTTGAGAATCGGGTAAAAAGTCTGTAGGTTGCCAGATTTTATCCACCGGAATTAAATACTCATCCATAAAGGATTGTACTTGACCTTCTAGTGATTGCATTACCTCAATGCGTATATTTTTAAGGGTCTTCATTTCCATATATATTGAAATAGTCTTTAAAAGTACGTGTTTTATTAGTTAGTTCGCTTTCGCGAAAGCGTAATTACAATAATAATCAGTTAATTAGAGCATTTTTCTGCTTTAAGAACTCATGGCCGTGCTCGTAACAGCTCCATGAACCACAGATTCTGCTTGGGCAATCACCTCATCTCCATTGCGGCCAGCGATAGGAATAGGTTCATGAACGTTTACTGATATTTTATTTCCTATCCCATAAGGGAATTTACCATAGCGATCCACTTTCCATGAATTATTCACGGTTATAGGTACAACGATAGCATCTGGGATATATTTAAAAAGTGTCAATAAACCTTTAGTTTTAAAAGATTTAGGCACACCTGTACGACTGCGAGAACCTTCGGCAAAAATCACTACACTCCTATTTTTCTCCTCAACATTCTTTGCAAATTTTATTAAAGCCGCAATAGACTGTCTTGCATCTTTACGGTCGATTGCGCAATTTTCTCCTATACGTAGATTGAGCGATATGCTAGGAATTCCTTTAGCAAGTTCTTTTTTTGCGATGAATTTTGCGTGATAGTTACGCAGGTAATAAATCAGCGGTGGTATGTCAAACATACTTTGATGATTACTCACAAAAATATATTTAGGACCTACTGGCAATTCTTCTTTAAACTTAAAATCAAAGGTGTTGAATAATGGTAAATGAGTTTGCATTAAAAACCAATTCAATACTGCAACACTCTTTCTATGGGCATTATAACCCCATATTTTATGACATATCAACTGTATAGGATGAAATATCACTAGCATTAGAAAAAACAGTATAAAATGTATAACCGTTAAAGGATACGATATAATTTTTTGCATGGTACAAATATAGAATGCAAAACGTGCATAACCATCGATGTTTGAATCAATTGATATGCGCGCATAGTAAAAGAGCTATTGATTTAAAATCGCATGCTCGACTTGTTCATAAGATGGATCTTTTGCGATTACAATCCCGTTTTTATCTATTAAAAAGATTCCACCGCCACCACCATCAACAGCATATTGTTGCCATATTTTGTTTTCCCTTTCCAGTTCAACAAGTTGTTTCCATGTCCAGTCTGTATTTAAGTTTAGGAAAGAGTTCAATGCTTTGGTGTTTTTAAATTCCCCAGCAACTCCTATAATAGTGAAATTTTGATTCTTATACTTTTCATAAAGAGGCTTGAGCTTATTGGTCTTTGCGATGCATGGTCCACACCATGTTCCCCACAAATCGAGAACGGTTACTTTTCCATTTATCTCATGAGATAGTTTCACTGATTTACCTTCCAAATCTGGAGCTCTAAAGTCAATAAATTGATTTCCAACAACCGGATTTTCATGACTTTCAATCATACTTAGTGTTTGAGAACTATAAAGATGGTTAGGGAATGAATTGTCTAATCGCTTTAAGAGATCTCGTCTTGCTCTATAATCCAGCACATTCATCTTGAACTGCAAATCTAAAGTGAGTTGATAATAACTTACCAAAGAGGCGTTTTTAGTTAAATAATCAACTACTCTTTCATTGCGTTCAAGCCATGAGTCATTTCTCAAATCCTCAAGCTTTTGAGATTTGACAGTTAAAAGCCGACCTTCTTCACTCAAAGCTTCCCTTAATTTGTATAAATCTGTTTTTTCTTCTTGATTTGCATTATTTAATAGGTTCTTATTTTTTAAGCCTTCCGTTGTCAAATATTCATTAGTATTTTTTAATAGAATAACCAGCTCGTTAATTGAATCTGAAATCATATTAAAAGGCAACTCAACTTGTTTCTTATAAGCCTTGTATTCGTCTTGATATTTACTTCCTACAACTCGATTATCATCAAAATTGTCAGAATCATAAATAGTTAAATTAACAGTTCCTGGCCCGATAAATAGTGGCATCAATCTTCCATATCCTTCATCTAGAAATAAATCAAAAAACAATGGTTGATCTGTCTCTATTTGATATGAAAACTTATTATTCACAATGGGAATCCTGATGAGACTATCAAATCGAGGATCTTGATATGGCGCAACAAGAACAATCTGTTTTGCATCAGTTCCTACGGTGGTTCCTTCTATAATAATCTCATTTAATATGATTTCTTCAACGATTTGATCTTTACAACTAAGAATAACCAGAGAGGTAAGTAGGATTAGCAATAGTGATTTAATTTTCATAAAATAGATTTTACCTAAGATACTAATATAAAAAATGGTTGTGTATTTCTACACAACCATTTTTTATATTCTTAAACTAAAAAGTTTTTAGCAATTCTCGTTATAAGCTTCTTTAAGATTCTCTGCAATCATTTCAGCTGGTCTTCCTTCTATGTGATGACGTTCTAACATGTGTACTAACTCACCATTTTTGAACAATGCCATACTAGGTGAACTAGGTGGGAAAGGAACCATTGCTGATCTCGCTGCATCTACTGCTTCACGATCTACACCTGCAAAAACCGTTACAATATGGTCTGGTTTATTAGGGTTTTCTAGAGACATTTTTGCACCAGGACGTGCATTTGCTGCAGCACATCCGCATACTGAATTTACTACTACTAGTGTTGTTCCTTCTTTACTGATTGCGCCTTTAACAGCGTCTGCGGTATATAAGTGTTCAAAACCTGCGTTTCCTAAATCGTCACGCATAGGTTGAACTAATTCTGCTGGGTACATAATTTTAATTTTTTACAAAGGTAAAACCTAAGATTCATATCTAGGTGTTAATGACATCATTAAATCTTATGGTGAGATTTAATAAACAGACCTTATAGGTCTTTGAGATCTGTGAGGTCTATATAATTTCTAAATGCGGACTTCGAGAACCTCAGTCCTCGCAGTAACAGACCTGTGAGGTTTCATTTATTAGGAATCAAAACGAGCTTGTACTCTACTAGCGATGTCTTTCATCTCTTCATCAGATAATGAAACTTTGTTTACAAATCTCATGTCTTCCATATCGCGCAATGGAATTAAATGGACATGTACATGTGGCACTTCTAA
Organism: Nonlabens sp.; assembly: GCA_023301395.1. GTDB lineage: Bacteria > Bacteroidota > Bacteroidia > Flavobacteriales > Flavobacteriaceae > Nonlabens. The sequence goes on along the minus strand of JALZUY010000212.1, from coordinate 2,648 downwards.
ACCTATGACACTCATTCCTATTCTTAAACATGGAACTTCTTCTCTTAAGGCTAAAGCTACTTCTCTAGAAAAGTCCATCAAGTCGAAGTAAGTTTCACTGTCTAGATCAAAAATTTTATTAACTTCCTTTTTAGGAACACATAATGTATGTCCTGGAGCATTAGGATTGACATCTAGAAAAGCGATAAAATCTTCATTCTCTGCTACTTTATAACATGGAATCTCGCCGTTAATGATTTGTGTGAATATGCTCATGAAGTTTTTTTAATTAATAATTCTTTTATTCAACTTGACAATTTTTTTTAATCTAGTCTTAACCTTATTAAAGTGGCTTATCGACATTGTTCTTGAGTCTACTTATATTTTAAAATTATCATTAAAAAATATAGATATCATGTGAGATTTTAAGTATTTATCAGAATCCGAAAGAAGTAGTTTTAATACATTTAATGGATTTGAAGGTAAATCCATATCAGTGAACTTAATATTCAGTGAAATTAACTTACTTAAGGTACGCTCGGATTTAATTAAGCCTAAAAAATTTCTCTTTACCAGACTAGTATTCGTTATTTCTATACTTTCCATCTTATAGAATCCACTAATTGAAAAGAATAAAAATAATGTTGAACATAATAAAAAAGGCACTGACACGAACTTAAGTTGAATGAATATCAATGGAATAATAAAAAATAGGCCAAAACCCATTAGAGTAAAAGGTAAAGTAAAATCTATTTCAGTCTTCATGAAATTATCTCTAACTAATCCCTTGAAATTTCCATAATCTCCAGTTTAATAGTTCCTACGGGCACAACAGCCTCAGCAACATCACCTACTTCTTTACCTAGCAAAGCTTTACCTATAGGAGAATCTACTGAGATCAATCCTTTTGTGATGTCTGATTCACTTTGAGCTACCAGCTTGTAGTTCATCACCATTTTATTATTAAGATTCTTAATCTTCACATTGCTATGGATTAATGCCTTAGACATATCTAAGTCACTTTCATCAATAATACGTGCATTTGACACTACAGCTTCCAGTTTAGAAATGCGCATTTCTAGCATTCCTTGAGCTTCTTTGGCCGCATCATATTCTGCATTTTCACTTAAATCACCTTTATCGCGCGCTTCACCTATGGCTTGAGATGCTTTAGGACGCTCGATATCTTTAAGCTGTTTAAGCTCATCTCTTAATTTCTTAAATCCTTCTTCAGTATAGTACGATACGTTACTCATAATTTTCAATTTTAATGATTCACGATTGCTTTATTAAGGTAGCTTTCGCGAAAGCGTTTTTCTCAAAACCGTTCCTCATAGTTCAAGGCTCGAGATTATAAATAGCAAAATCCCATCATTGCTGCGGGATTTCAAAAACAAATATACTAAATATCAATATCATCGTTATACATTTGAAGCCTTTAAAGAAACTACACCATGCGTAAAGCGTTTATCTTGAGTATCCTGTTTGTTATTTTCTCCTGTACCAGTGATGATAACGCGCGTAATAATCCATTTCTTGTTGATCTAGCTTTTCAAATTGAACTAAATACCAACTTACCTCAGTTTGGGAATCTTAATTTCCCAGGAAACTCTGTGATTGTAAATAGTGGTGGTTTACGTGGTTTTGTAATTTATCATCCTGGAAATTCTCAATACTTTGCTTACGAGTTAAGTGACCCTAATCATTCTCCTAATACCTGTTCAAAAATGACTGTATCTGGAATCACAGCCTCATGCCCGTGTCCCGATGATAATAATGAATACAGTATTTTTAATGGCCAGCCTACTCAAGGCGGCGGACAATATGGCTTAAAAGCCTACCGCGTAGAGCGCAATGGGAATATTATTAGAGTTTTTAATTAGTAGGCTCACTAATACAAGTAGGCAGTTCGTTATTTTTATGTAACCGACTGCCTAATAACATTTTAAATTGCGAAGCAATCTTAAAATCAACCTGCCTACTGCCTACTAAAATGTAAGAGTCACTCCAGTCAAAAAATTAATTCCAGCCTGTGGATAAAATCCAGCACCTTCTACCGTAGAGATAGTTCCAGGATTTGAGAAATCATCATCAAAGGTGAAGTAAAAACCGTTTGAGACATATTGTTCATCAAATATATTATTTACTAATGCCGTAAAGGTTATTTTTTCAAAAACCGACTTAGGTATTATGCTGTAAATCAAATTGATATCGTTTGTTAAATAACTATCTAGCCTAGATTGCTGCGCTTCGGTATTACTCATAAATTGCTCTCCTACAAACTTAGTTAATAGCGAGACTTGAAAGTTTTTTACAGGTTCAAACACAATCGCATTTGCCGCAACTATATTAGGTGAAAAGGCTATATCTGTACTTCCTAAGTTTTGCACCTCACCATCAAATGAACGCACTGTTTCTCTATTCTTATTAGTGCTTAATGCTAGATTAGGCTGGATAGTAAGCTTATTGTTTACTGGTATAACAGCCTCTAGTTCTAACCCTAAACGATAGCTTTCACCACTATTAGTTCTTAATGGAGCACCTACATCATTTAACTCACCACTTAATACTAACTGCTCATTATATAACATTAAATAACCGTTTGCATTAAAGCTGAAGTTTCCTTTTTTATGACGCCATCCTAGTTCAAAGTCATTAAGTTGTTCTGG